>NZ_JBFBDO010000026.1:0-83898 GCF_040683335.1 Kitasatospora sp. NPDC093806 | reverse complement strand
GCCGCGGCGGGGCCCCCTCCGGGCCCCCGGCCCCCCCCCCGCGGGACCGCGGCGGCCCGACGCGTCACGGGGGAGAGGTGCTCAGACGGAGGCCTCGTCCAGCAGGGCGGTCTGCGCCGGGGTGAGCTCCAGCGCGGTGGCGGCCAGCAGCGGCGGGAGCTGCTCGACGGTGCGGGCGCTGGCGATCGGGGCGACGACCGTCGGGCGGGCGGTGAGCCAGGCCAGGGCGACGGTGGCGAGGTCGACGCCCTGCTCGGCGGCGACCGCGTCCAGCGCCGCCAGTACCCGGGGCCCGCGCGGGTCGGCCAGGTAGCGGCTGGCGCCCTCGGCGCGGGCGCTGTCCACCCCGGCGCCGCCCGGGCGGTACTTGCCGGTGAGGAAGCCGGAGGCCAGCGCGTAGTAGGGGACGGTGGCCAGGCCGTGCTCGGCGACCAGGTCGGCCAGCGGGCCCTCGAAGGTGGCGCGGGAGACCAGGTTGTAGTGCGGCTGGACGGCGGCGTACTTGGCCAGGCCCTCGCGGTCGGCGAAGGCGAGCGCCTCGGCGAGCCGCTCGGCGCCGATGTTGGAGGCGGCGACGGCGCGCACCTTGCCCTCGCGCACCAGCGCGTCCAGCGCGGGGACGAACTCCTCCACCGGGGTGTCGTCGTCCTGGTGGGTGTAGTAGAGGTCGATGTGGTCGACGCCGAGGCGGCGCAGCGAACCCTCGACGGAGGCCTTGATGTTGGTCTCGCCCAGCCCGCGGGCCTCGGGGTGCAGGCCGACCTTGGTGGCGATGACCACGGAGTCGCGGTTGCCGCGGCTGCGGAGCCAGTTGCCGATGATCGTCTCGGACTCGCCGCCGCCGTTGCCGGGCACCCAGGAGGAGTACATGTCGGCGGTGTCGACGAAGTTGCCGCCGGCCGCCGCGTAGGCGTCCAGGACGGCGAAGGACTGGGCCTCGTCGGCCGTCCAGCCGAAGACGTTGCCACCGAGGGAGAGCGGGAACACCGCGAGGCCGGAGGTGCCGAGCGGCACGTGACGGGGGGCGTCGCTGCGGGAATCGGTCATGGTCCGAGTCAACCGGATCGGCCGGGCGGGCATTCCGTGATTGGGGCGGTCTTCACACGCTTGTCGCACGCGCGTAGCGCGGAGTCCGGGTGTCGGGGCGGTCCGCTGATTCGTTAGAGTCCCTGCCATGGCTGACAACGACTACGACCCCGCCGGCAGCACCCAGATGTTCCGGGCCTTCGTCGAGGAGACCCCGGCACCTCAGGCGCCGGGCTCCGTCAACACCTACGGCAACAGCGGTGGCAACCGCACCGGCAAGATCGCGCTGATCGCGGTCGTCGCCCTCGCGGTGCTGGGCGCCGTCATCTGGCTGGCGGTCAAGTAACCCTCACGGTGGAGTGCCTGGCGGCCCCTCCGCTCCGGCCCGTGCCTCAGCAGGGCTTCCGCCAGGCGTCCAGTTCGAGCTTCTTCTGCATCGAGCTGAGGCCCAGGGCCTTGGTCTGGGCGCAGAACCGATCGGTGCCGAGCTTGTACTCGACGTGGAACACCGCCTTGCCCGCCTGGATGAAGGGGGAGAGGCGGGCGCACTCGTTGAACTGGGCGCACTCCTCGTTCACGGCGAAGTCGAAGTCGTTGAGGAGCGCGGGGATCTGCTCCAGGTCGTTCTTCAGACCGATCGCCAGGCCGCGTTCGTGGGCGAGCCCGGCGAGCATCCGGTTGTAGCGGAGCTGGTCCTCGCCGGTGAGCGGGAAGCCGCTCTTCTGGTTGTAGGCCTCGATGGTGTCGGGTTCGACGGCGTCGAAGCCCTTCTGCCTGCACATGTCGAAGCGGGCCGCCATCAGTGGCTTCAACTGGTCGATCTTGCGGATGTCGAACCACTTCTCGCCCTTCCAGCCGTTGCCGGAGCCCTGCAGGGCCTGGGCGAAGGCGGCGGAGTCGGGGCGGAAGTCCTCCCAGGAACCGGCGTTGATGTAGCAGATCACCTTGCGGCCCTTGGCGTGCAGGGCGGCGACCGTCGCGGCGTCGGTCTCGAAGCCGTCGACGTCGTAGACCGGGACGTCGACGGACTGGTCGACGCCGCCGCCGAGCTGCCACTGCCAGGTGAGGCCGGGGGTGGGCTGCCAACGGGCGCCGGTCGTGCCGCCGGTGGCGCCGCCGGTCGCGCCGCCCGGGCTGGTCGGCGTGCCGGGGGCGCTGGAGGTGCCCGGGGTCCCGGGGGTGCCCGGGGTGCCCGGAGCGGTCGTCGTACCCGGCGTGCCGGGGGTGCCCGGAGCGGTCGGCGTGCCCGGCGTGGGTGCCGGGGACGACGGGGTGCCGGGGGGCGTGCCGGGCGTCGTGCCGGCGGGCGTGTCGGTCGGCGAGCCCGGGACCGGGGCGGCGGTGGCCGCCGGGGTCCCGCCCGCCGTCGCGTCGGCCGAGGGGTCGTCCTCGTCGTCCGCGCCGGAGCTGCTGCACGAGGTCGCCAGCAGGGCGGTGGTGAGGGCGAGGGCGGCCAGCAGGGGCCGGGTACGACGGTTCACGGTGCTCGAACTCCGGGTGGGGTCGGTTGGGTTCGGGTACGGTCGGTCGGTCACACGGCGGCGAGGTCGTGCGGCAGGGTGCTCCAGGGGTTCTCCCCGGCGCCCGGCACCGCGCAGCCGACCCCGGCCCGGCGGGCGGCGATCAGGTCGGACGCCTCCCGGGCCAGTTCGGCGGGTACGTCGTAGACCAGGTGGCAGAACCGGGCGGCGGCGTGCCGGCCGGTCCACAGCGGCAGGGCCAGCTCCTGGTAGGCGGTCCAGTCACCCTCGAAGGTGACCAGCAGGTCGGCGAGCCCGACCTCGGCGTAGCCGGGGTCCGGGTGGTCGCCGTGGCCGAACACCACGGTGGCGCAGCCGGCCGCCCGGGCCGCGGTGGCGAGCCGCCGGTAGTGCGGCAGGGCGCCGGGCAGGGCCGGCACCTGGTCGAAGTAGACGCCGGTGATCCCGTGGCGCTGACGGTAGGTCAGGATGTCGTTCACCACGGCGGCGTGCGGGCGTCGGCCGTAGTCGGTGTCGGCGTAGCCGAGCAGCGGCAGGCCCGCCGCGCGGAGCCGCTCGGCGGCCTCGGCGAAGACGTGGTCGGGCTCGCCCGGGCCGTCGGCGAGGTTGAGCACGACGGCGGCGATCCGCTTCGGGTCGGCGGCGGCGACCGCCTGCCAGGCCGCCGGGTCCACCGCGGGGTGGACGTACAGCGGCACCAGCAGGCGGCCGTCGTGGTGGCTCGCGCCGGTCATGCGGTCGCCAGGGCGGCGTTGGCCGGGGTCGCGGTCGAGAGCCACAGGTCGCGCAGCGTCTCGTCGAGGCCGGTCTCCGGCCGCCAGCCGAGCTCCCGGGCGGCGGCCGACACGTCGGCCTGCTGCCAGGAGACGGCCGCCGAGCGCTCGGAGCCGGCGCCGCTCTCGTCGATCCGGCCGGTGAAGCCGGCCGCGGCGACCAGGCCGTCGGCGATCGCCCGGACCGGCCTGGCCTGCCCGGAGGCGAGGTTGAGCAGGCGCGGCAGCGGGCCCTCGGCGGTGACCGCGAGGCCGACGGCGCGGGCGATGTCCCGGGCGTCGACGAAGTCGCGGTGGGCCGAGAGGTCACCGACCCGGACCACTCCGGCGGCGCCCTCCGGCGCGGCCCGGCGCAGTTCGGCGGCGAGCCGGCCGGGCAGCGAGCCGGCCGGGGCGCCTGGGCCGACCGGGTTGAACACCCGCAGCACCACGGCGTCCAGCGGCGAGCTGGCCACCGCGAGGGAGCCGGCCAGCTTGGTGGCGCCGTAGACGCCGACCGGGCGGGCGTCGGCGTCCTCGGCGAGCGAGCTGCCGGGGGCGCAGACGCCGTACTCGCCGGCCGAGCCGATGTGCACCAGCCGGGCCTTCGGGGCGCCCTGTTCGAGCGCCTCGCAGAGCACGGCCGGGCCGCGGGCGTTGACCTCGGCGAGCTTGACGGCGCTGCCGGCCACCGCGCCGGCGAAGTTGACCACCGCGTCGGGGGCGAGCGCGGCCAGTTCCTCGCCGAGCGGGCCGGCCTGGGCGGTGGCCAGGTCGAGCCGCAGGTCGTGGTCGGGCCGCCGCCCGGCGGTCAGCACGGTGGCGCCGGGCAGGGCGCGCAGGACGGTGGCGGCGTGCCGGCCGAGGAAGCCGTCGCCGCCGAGCAGCAGGATCCTCACGCGGCCCGTCCGTCGTTCTCGGCGCCGGCCGGCAGCGCCACGGCCGGCTGGCCCTCGGCGTCGTCGGCGGCGGTGTCCGCGTCGGGGGCGGTGCGGGCGGCGGGGATGGGCAGCTCCTGGCCGTCCGGCACGGCGTACAGGCCCTCGGCCGAGGTGGCCGAGACGGCGGACGCGGCGGCGGGGGCGGCGGAGTCGTCCGGCAGCAGCAGCGAACGGTTCAGCGGGAACTCGGCGTTGGCCCGGTCGTAGTCGTCCGGGCGCCCGATGTCGAGCCAGTAGCCGCCGAACTCGTAGGCGGCCGGCGGGGTCCCGGCGGCCAGCAGGTCCAGCACCAGCTCGTCGAAGCCGAGCGGCAGGCCGGGGGTGTACGTGGCGAGCGCGGCGCGCGAGACGCCGTACACGCCCATCGAGACCCGGTAGTCGATGCTCGGCTTCTCCTGGAAGCCGGTGATGGAGCCGGCCTCGGTGGTGAGCACCCCGAAGTCGATCTTCACCTGGCGGGCGTAGGTGGCGATGGTCAGCGGAGCCCCGGCTTCCTCGTGGTGCTTGAGCACCCCGGCGAAGTCCAGGTCGGTGAGCACGTCGCCGTTCATCACCAGGAAGTTCTCCGGCAGCCGGTCCTGCATGGTGAGCAGCGGGCCGAGGGTGCCGAGCGGGCTGTCCTCGACCGCGTAGCCGACCCGCAGGCCCCACTGGGAGCCGTTGCCGACGTAGGCGCGGATGATGTGGCCGAGGTGGCCGATGGCCAGGGTGACGGTCTTGAAGCCCGCGGCCGCGAGCTGGCGCATCACGATCTCCAGGATCGCGTGCTGGTCGCCGATCGGGACGAGCGGCTTGGGGAGCGCGGTGGTGTACGGGCGCAGTCGGACGCCTTTACCGCCTGCCAGGATCACTGCGTGCATTGGTGTTTCCCCCACGGAAGTCGATGCGGTGCGACGGGTGCCTTCGGGGCCGGGCACGGCCGAAGACGGGGCCGGGTCAGACGTTGTAGATGTCGGTCTTGTAGCGGGCCAGGTTGGCCGGGTCGCGGAAGAACTCGATGGTCTGCTCCAGGCCCTCTTCGAGGGAGTACCGCGGGGCCCAACCGGTGGCGGTGCGCAGCCGGGTGGCGTCGGCGACCAGGCGCATGACCTCGGAGTTGGTCGGGCGGATGCGCTGCTCGTCCTCCTTGACCGCGACGTCGACGCCCATCAGCTTGCCGACCAGGGTGACCAGGTCGCCGACCGAGATCTCGCCGCCGGTGCCGGCGTTGAAGGTGCGGCCGACCACGGTCTCGGCGGGGGCGGTGCCGACCGTGCGGAAGGCCAGCGCGGTGTCCTTGACGAAGGTGAAGTCGCGGGTGGGGCGCAGGTCGCCGAGGGTGATCTCGGTCTCGCCGGCGGCGAGCTGGGCGATCACGGTCGGGATGACGGCGCGCATCGACTGGCGCGGGCCGAAGGTGTTGAACGGGCGCAGGGTGACGACCGGGGTCTCGAAGCTCGCGTGGTAGCTGTCGGCCAGCCGGTCCCCGCCGGCCTTGGAGGCGGCGTACGGGGACTGGGTGTTGATCGGGTGGTCCTCGGTGATCGGCACGGTCTGCGCGGTGCCGTAGGTCTCGCTGGTCGAGGTGTGCACCAGGCGGGGGATGTCCTGGTGGCGCACGGCCTCCAGCACGTTCAGGGTGCCGGTGACGTTGGTGTCGATGTACGAGTGCGGGGCCCGGTAGGAGTACGGGATCGCGATCAGCGCGGCCAGGTGGTACACCGTCTCGGTGCCCTTGACCAGGCCGTTGACGGAGCCGGGGTCACGGACGTCGCCGAGGACGATCTCCACCGAGTCCAGGACCTCCTTGGGGAGGGTCTCCAGCCACCCGAAGGAGGAGAAGGAGTTGTACTGGACCATCGCGCGGACCTGATGGCCGTCGGCCACCAGGGTCTCGACGAGGTGGGAGCCGATGAAGCCCTCGGCTCCGGTGACAGCGACGCTGCTCATGGGTGATTCGCTTTCTGTGTCTTCGGGGACTTGCCGTTCCGGCCCGGCCGGGTGTGGACGGTGTGGTGGCCGGCCGGTGCTCGGTTCAGCGGTGCTTGGTGGTGCGGCCGAGCACGGGCCCGGCAATGGCGGTGAGGACCACGGCCGCGGCCCCGCAGCCGAACAGCTGCAGGACGGTCGGGTCCGCACCGGTCAGCAGCCCGGCGCACTCGGCACCCGCGGCGGCCAGACAGATGAGGGCGGTGCTCCAGCTGAGCCCGAAGGCGTTCAGCAGCAGCGCCAGCCAGAGCGAGCCGCCGAGCAGCAGCAGCGCGCCGAGCTCCGGGACGCCCAGCGCAGGGGCGCCGGGCCAGAGCACGGTGGCGGCGGCGTCGAGGGCGGCCACGGTGGTGAGGTAGATGAACAGGCAGCCGAGCAGCACGCCGCCGGTGCGGCGGACGAACTCGCCCGGGGTGTGGCTGGTCCGCAGGGCGGCGACGGCCATCGCCCGGTAGCGGAAGAGCAGCCACTCGGCGAGGCCGAGGCTCAGCGTGAGGGCGATCATGGCCGGCCCCGTCGGGCTGGCCGATGCGCCCTCGGCGCTGCCGGTGCGCACCGCGTGGTGCACGGTGACGCCGAGTCCGGCGATCAGGGTCAGGGTGCCGACGGCCAGGCCGAACAGCAGGTGCGGGACCTCCTTGGTGAGCGACAGCTTCAGCGGGACCGGTTCGGGTTCGGCGCGCCGGCAGCGCAGCAGCTCGCGGGCGGCCAGGCCGATCGCGAGGCCGAGCGAGGCCAGCAGTACCGAGGTGCGGACCAGCTGCGGCACGTCGACGGCGAGCACGACGCCCGCGCCGACCGCCGACGGTGCCAGCGCCAGCAGCAGGAACTTCTCCCGGCCGAGCACCAGCAGCACGGTGGCGGCCGCCAGGTAGCCGGACTGCCCGGCGGCGAAGCAGAGCGCGCCCAGCGGCCCGCCGACCACGTACCCGGCGGTGGCCGCGACCAGCGCGCCCAGCGGCGCCCCGATCGCCAGGCAGGTCCCGGCCGAGCGGCGCCGGCCCCGGCCGAGCCAGGCGTACGAGCGGTGCGCCAGCGCCTGGTTCCAGGACCAGCTGACCAGCGTCGCGACGGACAGCGCGAGCATGCCCGAGGGCAGCCCGAAGCGCATCCGGTCGGCGGCGAACAGGTTGGCGCCGAGCAGGTAGCCGAGGCCGGGCAGGGCGAACACCAGGCCGCGCACGACGCAGCGCCAGGGGTCGGCCCGCCAGGGGTTGGCGAACTCGGAGCTCGGGCCGGGGTAGCGGCGTTCGACCCGTTCGAACAGCTCCTCGGCGACGGTGAAGGCGTCGGGGCGGCCGTACAGCAGCCCCGCCTGCTCGTCGGAGAGGCCGTCGGACTCCAGGAAGGCCGCGATTTCGTAGGGGTGGACGGCGTCGGCGCAGACGTCGCGCAGCCGCTCGGCGAGTTCGTCCAGCGGGTCGGGCGAGAGGTCGAGCTGCTCGTCGGCCGGCTCCGGACGCTGCCCGGGCAGGGTCGGGCGGCGCCGCTTGAGCGGCAGGACGCGCAGCTGTACGGTCTGGTCGGCCTCGTCCGGGACGAGACGCAGGGGCCCGCTCATGCGCCCACCTCGCTGCGCTCGGCGAACCCGGCGTCCTGCCCCCAGTCGGGGGCCGGCGGGCCGTCGGTGACGGCGACCACGCCCTCGGGCAGCCAGCGGGCGGTGCCCAGCAGCTCGGTGTAGATGCCGCGGAAGCCGTCGATGTTCTGGCGGAGGGTGAACTGCTCGATCACCCGCAGCCGGGCCTGCTCGCCGAGCCGGGCCCGCCGCTCGGGGTCGCGCAGCAGCTCGATCGCGGCCGCCGCCATCGGCTCGGGCTCGCGCGGCGGGACGACCAGGCCGGTGTCGCCGACCGCCTCGCGCACCCCGCCGACGTCGGTGGAGACGGTGGAGCGGCCGCAGGACATCGCTTCGATCAGGGTGAACGGGAAGCCCTCGCTGATCGAGGAGAGCATCACCACGTTCCCCGCCGCGTACGCGTCGGTGATGTCCGCGACGCGGCCCTCGAAGGCCACCGAGTCGGCGACGCCGAGCTCGGCGGCCAGGGCTATGCACCCGTCGCGGTACGCCTCGCCGCCCTTGGGCGTGCCGCCGAACAGGCGCAGCCGGGCGTCGGGTATCTCGCGCCGCACGATCGCGAAGGCGCGGATCAGCGTCTCCAGGTCCTTGATCGGGTCGACCCGGCCGGCCCAGCTGAGCGTGGGGGTCTCCGGCTCGGGCCCGGCGGGCGGGAAGGCCGCCGGGTCGACGCCGTTGTAGACGGTGCGGATGTGCGCGGAGGGCGTGCCGCCGCGCTCCTCCCAGCGCCGGTTGTACCGGTTGCCGGGGGTGACCAGCGCGGCCCGCCGGTAGCTCTCCTCGGCGAGCATCCGGTAGAAGCCGAGCAGCAGCGCCTTGACCGGCCAGCGGTAGGGGCCGGTGCGGTAGCCGAGGTAGCGCTCGCGCAGGTAGATGCCGTGCTCGGTGAGCAGAAACGGTACGCCGAACTGCTGTGAGGCGATCAGGCCGGGCAGCGTGGCCAGCCCGCCGCTGGCGGCGTGCGCGACGCCGTCGCGCGGCGGCTCGACCGCGAGCGGCCGCAGGGCGTGCTCCAGCAGGTCGGTGGCGTTCAGCGCGTCGTGCAGGGTGGGCCGGGAGACGGCGGTGGAGAGGTACTCGCGGGTCCACACGTGCTGGAGGGTGCGCAGGGCGCGCTCGCTGCGCAGCGCCGGGCTGAGCAGCCCGCGCCGGGCGAGGTCGGCGAAGCCGTACAGCTCGGTGCCGAAGTGGGTGGTGTAGACCGGGTCCAGGATGGAGTGCAGGAAGCGCTCGTAGGCGTTGAGGAAGCGGCGCAGCTCCTTGCCGCGCGGCGCCCGGGCCTCGACGGCCGGACCCCACAGCGGTGCCGTGGTGACCGACCGCACGTTGGCGGGCAGCTCCCAGGCCAGTGGTTCGTGGCCGGTGCCGGTGACGGCGATGATGTCGAAGTCGACGTCCGGCATGCCCTGGACGAGCTGGTCGCACCAGACGCTCACGCCGCCGTGCTGGTGCGGGTACGTCCCCTCGGTGAGCAGGGTGACGCGCATCTCTGTCCCCCCTCCTGTTCTTGCGTCAAAGCCCCCGGCGGTGTCGGCCGGGTCGGGTGGTTCCGGTGGCGGGCCGGGAAGGCCCGGCCCGCCACCGGGTCACCTGTCTAGCGGGTACCGGTCTTGCCGGCGGTCTTGCGGGCGGGGTCGGCCTTCCCCCCGGAGGCCTTGCCCTTCTGCGGGGTGGTGGCCTTGCCGGCGGTGCCGGTCGCCGCACCAGCAGTGGTACCAGGGGCGGCGTTCTTGCCCGCCACCGGGGCCCCACTGCCGGGGACGAGGGTCGGCGCGTCGGTGCGGTCGGTGTCACCCGGGCCGGCCGGGACGGCGTCCGCGGTGCCCTGCGGGACGACCTTGGTGTCCGCCGGGGCCGGGGCGGTGACCGACTTGGCGGCGACGCCCGGGCTGACCGCGGCCGGGGCGGCCGGGGCGGCCGCGGCGGGCAGCTTCAGCTGGACGCCGCTCTGCAGCTGGCCGGGCTTGACCCAGCCGGAGAGCGAGCCGGCGTAGGCGGTGCCGAACCCGGTGGTGCCGATGGCCAGCTGCTGGACCGTGCCGGTCGGCATGGTGGCCTGGACCTGGACGCCGGCCGGGGCGCTCACCATGACGGTGTCGCCGGTGCGGTAGGCGGTGACGTGGCCGGAGGCGAGGGCCGCGTTCCAGGCCGCGCGGCGCTGGAACTCGACGCCGAGGTCCTTCTGCGCCAGGTTCACGATCGGGGTGCTGTCGGCGTGCAGCGACCGGTAGGTGGAGAGGATCTTCTCCAGCACCGGGTAGACGATCCGGTCCTCCGCCAGGTTCGACTGGTGGATGAAGTGCGGCCGCGGGTCGTTGTTCAGCACGTGGCCGAGGTCGATCCGGGCCTCCAGCGGCACGATGTACGACTGGTAGCCGGTGTTGACGTCCAGCGGGGCCGGCAGGCAGGTGGAGTTGGCGTTGTTCTCGCAGACGCCGCTGCCGCCGTTGGCCTTGCTGGTGTAGATCCAGTTGTACTCGTCGGCCTCCTCCTTCGCCGTGCCGGCGTTGTAGAAGACGTTCATCGGGTAGCGCGGCACGGTCAGCGTGGACGAGCCGACGGCCCGCTGGGCGGGCTCGCGGGAGGCGTCGCTGGCGGTCCACTTGACCCCGTTGGCGGCCAGCGAGGGGGCCAGGTACGGGTTGTCGCTGGTCTCCTGCGGCGCGGTCAGCAGGCCGGAGTGCTCACCGGTCACCAGCTCGCTCTTGTCGAGGCGCAGGCCCCGGGCGGTGGCCCAGTCGAGGTTGTTCTTGATCTGGGAGGTGATGGTGGCCTGGTCGACCCAGACGGTGTTGCCGGAGGCGTCCTTGGTGCACTTCCACGGGACCACCGAGACGTCCTGGAGGCAGCCCAGGTACGGGTGGGTGTAGGTGTGGTTGATCCACCGGTAGCTGTTCTGGTCGGTGACCATCTGGTCCACCACCGGGTCGGTGGTGACCTGGTGGTCGGCCTTCCAGTCCTCGCTGCCGCCGCCGTTGAACACCATGTCCATGGTGAAGTTGTTGGCGGCCTGCCACTGCTTGGCGTACTGCGCGTCGGCGACCGACATCCGGATCGGGTTGGCCGTCTCGGGGGTGCCGGGCGGGCAGGTGACGTCGCCGGGGGTGCACTTGAGCACCGTGTCCCAGCGGTCGTCGGCCAGGAAGACGTCGTCGACGTGGGCCGCGAAGTAGTTGCGGTCGTAGCCGAGGTGGACGCCCTGGGTTATCCAGTCGACTATGCCGCGCGCCAGCAGGCGGTACTGCTGCTGGTACTGGTTGTAGACGAAGGTGACGACCAGCTCCTTGCGGCCGGCGTGCTCGTACTCGCCGACCAGCGAGCCCTTCGCGGTGCTGCCCGGGATCGGCACCTCGACCAGCGGGGTGAAGCTCGAACCGGCGGGCAGGGTGGCCAGCGGCGTGGCCAGGTAGCCGTAGCTCTCCGAGACGTTCGGGTCGTTGTCCTCGAACGGGACGGCGCCCTTGAGGTAGCCGAACGGACCGGCCAGGCCGGCCGTGGAGACCTGGCCCTGGAAGCCGTCCAGGGTGCCCATGTAACCGGGGTTGACCGCCCAGTTCAGACCGACCTCGGGACGGGCGTAGGTGTACGCGTCGACCTGGCGGACGTTGAACGCGGCCTCGTAGGCGGCGATCGCGGTCATCTCGGCGGAGCCGGCCGCGAACGGGTTGTCGTTGGGCAGCACGATGCCCTGGTACTTGCCGCGCGGCTGGCCGTTCAGCGTGTCGCTGAGGAAGGCGGCGTCGATCACCGGACGATTGGCGTCGTTCAGGTCGACGAGCTTGTAGGGCGTCCCCTGGCTCTTCAGCTCCGCGGCGATCGCGGCCGTCGCCGGGCCGCCGTCACTGATCACCAGGACCGTGAGGTCGATCCGGGGCGTCGTGCCGGCAGCCTGTGCGAGGGATGACTGCAGGCCACCGGCCAGCAGAACGGCTGCCGCGCAGGCGGCAACTCTTCGGGTCGCTCGACCCATGTCGTCTTTCCTCCCCTGGGCAGGGCGCTCCGCTGCTCGGCGCTCACCTGCCCTGTCGCTGTTCGCGGGCAGCAGGCTGCCCGGCGTCCATCCTGGTGGAGACTCCGTTCCAGATGGGACCAAATGGGCAGGAGTGCAGCGAATCTGTTACCAACGTTCATGGTCAGTCCATGAGGGCGCTGATTGTGGCGGAAACCGCACCGGCCGCGCAAATAATGAAATGAAAATTAAAACTCGGAGCCTGAGCGTTACCGCTGCTCACCCACCGTGCGATCGGATGGCTGGTCGGGACCCTACACTGGCGGCGTTGCCCGTGACACTGTTGCACAACCTGTCGTTTCGGTGGGCAGGTTCATGCAATATCGCGCAGGGTCGTGTCACGTCACCGTCCGAATAACAATGGAGGCCGCCGCGTGACCGAGCAGCAGACCGAGACCGCCGCTATTCCGGCCGCCCGCAGCCTGGGTCTGCTCGGCGCCGTCAACGCCCGCGATCTCGGCGGGTACCGGACGGCCGGCGGCCGGGTGCTCAGGTCCGGCGTCGCCCTGCGCAGCGACGGCCTCAACCGGCTCACCGGTGCCGACCTCGACCGGCTGACCGGGCTCGGCCTGCGCCGGATCGTGGATCTGCGCAGCCGGGACGAGGTGCGCGAGGCCGGCGCCGACCTCGCGGTGGACGGCGCGACGCTGCATCACCTGCCGGTGTTCGCCGCCGACTTCGACATCTCCACGGCGCTGCGCGAGGCGCTCGCCGACCGCGACCCGGGGAAGCAGCGCGCCCTGCTCGGCGACGGCCGGGCGGAGGCGATGATGACCGGCCTGTACCGCTGGTTCGTCACCGACAAGATCGCCCGCGAACGGTTCGCCGCCGTCCTGCGCCTGCTGGCCGACCCGGACGGCGCCCCGCTGCTGTTCCACTGTTCCGCCGGAAAGGACCGCACCGGCTGGACCGCGGCGGTGCTGCTCACCGCGCTCGGGGTGGACCGGGAAACCGTGTACACCGACTATCTGCTCACCAATGAGCGCTCGGCCGCCGTGGTGGAAACGATCTTGGAAAGCATCGGCACCCGCGGCCTGATGAGCGAACCCGAACTGCTGCTGCCGGTCTTCCGGGCCGAGCGCCACTACCTGGCGGCGGCGTTCGCGGAGGTCGAGGCCGGCTGGCCGGACTTCGGGGCGTTCTGGACGGACGGCCTCGGGCTGGACGACGCGGTGCTGGACGGCCTGCGGGACCGGCTGCTGGAGCCGTAGGCCGGACGGGCGGGCGGACGGACGGGCGGGCCGAGCGGGCGTCAGCCCTCGCTGATCAGGCCCTCGCGCAGCTGGGTGAGGGTCTTGGTGAGCAGCCGGGAGACGTGCATCTGGGAGATGCCGATCTCCTCGCCGATCTGCGACTGGGTCAGGTTGCCGAAGAACCGCAGCATGATGATCCGGCGCTCGCGCGGCGGCAGCTTGGCCAGCAGCGGCTTGAGCGACTCCCGGTACTCCACGCCCTCCAGCGCGAGGTCCTCGTAGCCGAGCCGCTCGGCCAGCGGCCCGTCGCCGTCCTCCTCGCCCGGGCTGGAGTCCAGCGAGCTGGCGGTGTACGCGTTGCCGACCGCCAGGCCCTCGACCACGTCCTCCTCGCTGACGCCGAGGCAGCCGGCCAACTCGGCGACGGTGGGGGAGCGGTCGAGGCGCTGGGAGAGCTCGTCCCCCGCCTTGGTGAGCGCCAGCCGCAGCTCCTGGAGCCGCCGGGGCACCCGGACCGACCAGCTGGTGTCCCGGAAGAAGCGCTTGATCTCGCCGACCACGGTCGGCATCGCGAAGGTCGGGAACTCGACCCCGCGCTCCGGGTCGAACCGGTCGATCGCCTTGATCAGGCCGATCGTGCCGACCTGGACGATGTCCTCCATCGGCTCGTTGCGGCTGCGGAACCGGGCCGAGGCGTAGCGGACCAGCGGCAGGTTCAGCTCGATCAGGGTGTCGCGGACGTAGGTGTGCTCCGCGCTGCCCGGTTCGAGGGCGGACAGCCGCAGGAACAGCGAGCGGGAGAGCGTCCGGGTGTCCAGTGCGGCAGCAGGTCCGGCACCCGGCCCGGCGGCGGGCGGCGGCGGCGCGGCGTCCGGCGCGGCGCCAGGCGCCGGCTCGACCCGCTGGAGCGGGATCTGTGCCGCCGCGAGCTCCGCAGCGTGGATCTCCGCAGTGCCCAGCTCTCCGGACATGCGCCCACCCCCTCGTGACTGACGGTTCAACGGGGGCCGTCGACGGAACGTTCCCGCGCCCCCGGCGGGCCCCCTTCCCCTCCATACCGGCCCGTGAACCCCGGCAAACCCGAACGTCGCGAGATGTCACGCGGTGGTAACGCGCAGCGATCCGGCCGCGCCGCGGTCCGGCCGGTCACTCCTCCCAGGAGTTCCCGGTCCGCAGCCTGGTCAGGATCCGGGAGAGCAGCCGGGAGACGTGCATCTGGGACATCCCCAGCTCGGTGCTGATCTGGGACTGGGTCAGGTTGGCGAAGAACCGCAGCATGACGATCCGGCGCTCGCGCTCGGGCAGCTGCACCAGCAGGTGGCGGACCATGTCCCGGTGCTCCACCTCGGCCAGCGCCGAGTCCTCGTAGCCGAGCCGGTCGAGCAGCGCCAGCCCGCCCTCGTGCTCCTGGGCGGCCTCCAGCGAGGCCGCGTTGTACGCCCGGCCGGCGTCCAGGCAGGCCCGGACGTCCTCCTCCGGGATGCGCAGGCTGGCGGCGATCTCCGGCACCTTGGGGACCCGGCCGTGGGTCACCGTCAGCTCCTCCATCGCGCCGCTGACCTGGACCCAGAGCTCCTGGAGCCGACGCGGGACGTGCATGGTGCGGACGTTGTCCCGGAAGTAGCGCTTGATCTCGCCGAGGATGGTCGGCAGCGCGTAGGTCGGGAACTGCACGCCGCGGCCGGGGTCGAACCGGTCGATGGCGTTGATCAGGCCGATCGTGCCGACCTGGACGACGTCCTCCATCGGCTCGCTGCGGCTGCGGAAGCGGGTGGCGGCGTACCGGACCAGCGGGATGTTGACCTCGATCAGGGCGGCCCGGACCCGCTCCCGCTCGGGGGCGTCGGGGGGCAGTTCGGCGAGGCGTTCGAAGAGCACCCGGGTGAGGGTCCGGACGTCGACGGCGGGGCGTCCGCCGGGGCCGCGCAGGCCGTCCGGGCGGAGTTCGCCGGCCGGGCTGATCACGGCGGCCAGCACCTCGTCGTCCGGTGCGCTGCCTGGTGTCCGCACGGACACGTCACCCCTCCCAACTTCGCCGACGGTGGGACCTGCGGACCGGGTGCGTCTCGTTCACCACCTAGCCATGTCCGGCAAAACCGGTCATAGCATCACAAGGCGGGCGCACGTCGGGCAAGTACCGCACCGAGGTGTGTTGGTGCCCGGCCCGGCCCGGAGCGGGGCCGTGGCGGGGCGGCCGGGGGATCGTTCCGGGACAGAGCAAGGCGCCCCGCCCGGGTTCCGGGCGGGGCGCCGCGGGCCGTCCGGGGGACGCGCCGGCCGGAGCCGGGGCGTCCCGGGGCGGGCCGCCGGGCTCAGACCTCGATGTCGGCGATCACCCAGGTGGCGAACTCGCGCCACTGACCGGCCGCGGCCTGGTGGTCCGGGTGGGTGAGGTACGCCTGGAGGGCCTCGCGGTCCTCGACCAGGCTGTTGATCGCGTAGTCGTAGGCGATGTCGCGGTCGGTGGTGTTCCAGCCGCACTCCCACTCGCGGAGCTCGGGGATCAGCGGACCGAGCTCCGCGAAGGCCTTGGCGCCGGCGAGCGCGCGCGCGTCGTCCTTGCTGACGCCTTCGTTGAGCTTGAACAGGACCAGGTGCCGGATCACGATGCCGCTCCTAGCGGACGGGGGGTCGATGGACGGCCCCACCGTAGCCGGTGGGGCCGGCGCTACTTCACCAGCCCGGTCATGAAGGTGCCGATCGCCTTGGCGGCGTTGGAGATGCCTTCGAAGCCCAACTGGACCAGCTCCGCCGCGCGGGCCGGCGAGGTGATGATCGTGTAGAGCACGAAGATGAGCAGGAGGACCATTCCGATCTTCTTCGCCTGCGCCATCCGGTGACCTTCCTCCCTGCTGTGGGCCGCCGCCGTTCGATCCCCGATCGGCCCTCTGCCGGGGGCAGCTTATCCACCCGGACGGCCTATCAAGTGTGCGACGCGTTCGCCCGGCGGGACGAAGGTCCCCGCGACGGGGGCCTTTCTCCGGGTGCCCGGGCCGGAGTCGGACGGCAGGATGGAGGACGTACCGAGGATCTGGCAGGAATCCCCGGTACGTGGATCCGGAGCTCCCCGCTGTGGGACCGGTGCCGTGCTTCCCCCCGACGCGGCCCCGGTTGTGGGACTCCGCTCGGGGGAGCGGTCAGTCCCCCCGAGCCGCTCCCCCCTTCCAGGCTCCGTACTCGACAGGCGTTGGTGGTCATCGGCCGACGAGTGCGGAGCCCTTTCCGCGTATGAGGGTGCGCGGAAACGCCGAGGGCCCGTCCGGATCTCCGGACGGGCCCTCGGGCTTTCTGGCGGTAGCGGTGGGATTCGAACCCACGGTGGAGTTGCCCCCACACACGCTTTCGAGGCGTGCTCCTTTGGCCGCTCGGACACGCTACCGAGGGGAACTCTACCGGACGGGTGCCCCGGGAACGAAATCCGTATCCCGGCGGGCTCTCCCCGGCGGGATCGCGGGGTTCAGCGGTGGGTGTCGAAGAAGGCGCGCAGCTGCTCGCCGCACTCGTCGGCGAGGACGCCCGGGATCACCTCGGGCCGGTGGTTGAGCCGGCGGTCGCGCATCACGTCGAAGAGCGAGCCGGCCGCGCCGGCCTTCTCGTCGAGGGCGCCGTAGACCACCCGGTCGATCCGGGAGAGCACGATCGCGCCCGCGCACATGGTGCAGGGCTCCAGGGTGACGACCAGGGTGCAGCCGGACAGCCGCCACTCCCCGAGCTTGCCGGCGGCCTCGCGGATGGCGACCACCTCGGCGTGCCCGGTCGGGTCGCCGACGGCCTCGCGCTCGTTGTGGCCGCGGCCGAGGACCTCGCCGTCCGGGCCGAGGACGAGCGCCCCGACCGGGACGTCCCCGGTGGCCGGCGCCAGGGCGGCCTCGGCGATGGCGAGGCGCATCGGCGCCGCCCAGCGGTCACGGACCGGGTCGGGGCGGACGGGGGCGGGCAGCGGCGGGATCGGGCGGGCGGACTGCATGGCATCCAGTGTCGGGCATGGCGGGGGTCCGGCCGTCCGGGCGATGGACACGGCCCGTTACCGGACCGCCTCCAGGACCTCGCCGCAGCCGAGCGCCTCGGCGATCTCGTCGAGGGCGTCGCCGGGCACCGCGCCCTCCCCGCTGAGGGCGAGCAGCTCGTCGGCGGGGAGGCCGAACTCGCTCAGCAGGTGGGCGTCGCCGAGCGGGCCGACCGGGACCCCGGCGCGGCCGTCGGCGTCCTCGTCGTCCTCCTGCTGCGCGTTCTCCTCGTCCTCCTCCAGCTCGGCGACCAGGTCGTCGAGGTCGCCGAACTCGCTCTCGCCGGCCTGGTCGACCAGCTCGTCGGTGAGGACGGAGCCGTAGGAGCTGCGGGCGGCGGCGGCGCCGTCCGAGACGAAGATCCGGGGGTCCTCCTCGCCGTCCACCCGGACGATGGCGAACCAGGCGTCCTCCTGTTCGATGAAGACCAGGACGCTGTCGTCGTCCTGGGCCGCCGCACGGGCCAGGTCGGCCAGGTCGGCGAGGGTCTCGACGTCGTCGAGCTCCGTCTCGCTCACGTCCCAACCGTCCTCGGAGCGAGCAAGCACTGCAGCGAAGTACGCCACCAGGGACACTCCCAAGATCTCGGTCTCGGCTGTCGGCGCGCTCGGGCAACGCGGAACCGGCCGCCCCCGCGCCGGAGCGGCCCGCTGTTCGGACCGCCCCATCGGAATCGTGACAGAAAGCCCGGCTTCGCGGGGGGTGTTCTGCAGCGCGTCTTTGCAGGTCGTGTCGGAAGGGTTGGCCGCCGGACGGTGAACGGCGGGCGGTCCGCAGCGGGACTGTGGAGAAGCGGTGGAGGGCGTGTCAGATCCGGAAGGTTCGCATCCGCATCGCTTCGCGCATCCGGCGCTCCTTGGTCCGGCGCGGCTGGACCCGCTCGCGCAGTTCGCGGGCCTCGGTGAGCTCGCGCAGGAAGACGGCGCGCCGCTTGCGGCGCTCCGCCTCGGTCTCCGGGCGGTCCGGGGGCGGGCCCGACGGGCCGCCCGACGGGACCGGGGCCCCGTTCGCCGAGCCGTCCCCGGGGGTCGGGTTGCTCGTCATACGACGTGACTTTCCCAGAACGGCCCGGTTGATACCACAGGAGGCGGTTCCGTCCGGACATTCTCGGTGCGTCACGGCGCGTCACGGCAGCGTGACCGGCCGGGCGGGCCCGGCGCGCCCGGGGCTGGCACGGCGTGTCGTACGGGCGTCCGGACCCGGGCTAACCTCGATGCATGCGGATCCACGTCGTCGACCACCCCCTGGTCGCCCACAAGCTCTCCACCCTGCGCGACGAGCGCACCGACTCGCCGACCTTCCGTCGCCTGACCGACGAGCTGGTGACCCTCCTCGCGTACGAGGCCACCCGGGACGTCCGCACCGACGAGGTGGAGATCACCACCCCGGTGGCCGTGACCACCGGCACCCGGCTGTCCTACCCGCGCCCGCTGGTGGTGCCGATCCTGCGGGCCGGCCTCGGCATGCTGGACGGCATGACCCGGCTGCTGCCGACCGCCGAGGTCGGCTTCCTCGGCATGGTGCGCAACGAGGAGACCCTGGAGGCCTCCACCTACGCCACCCGGATGCCGGACGACCTCTCCGGCCGCCAGGTGTACGTGCTCGACCCGATGCTGGCCACCGGCGGCACCCTGGTCGCGGCGATCCGGATGCTGATCGAGCGCGGCGCCACCGACGTCACCGCCGTGGTGCTGCTGGCCGCGCCCGAGGGCGTCGCGGTGATGGAGCGCGAGCTGGCCGGTCTGCCGGTCACCGTGGTCACCGCCGCCGTCGACGAGCGGCTGAACGAGAACGGCTACATCGTCCCGGGCCTCGGCGACGCCGGCGACCGGCTGTACGGCACGGCCGGCTGAGCCGTCCCCGGACGGTCCCCGGACGGCCCCTGGGCGGTTCCCGGGCATGACGAGAGCCCCCCGGCAGCGCGCCGGGGGGCTCTCGTCATGCCCGGGGACAGGTGCCGGGGACGGCGGGTCAGCAGCTGCCGGTGGTGGACGGGGCCGGGGTGGGCTTGGTGGCCAGGGCCAGCGCTGCGGCGGCCTGGGTCTCGTCCAGCAGGGTGTTGTAGCTGTCGCCGACCACCACGTCCACGCTGTTGTCGGTGCGGGCGTCCGTGCTGACGGTGGCCCCGGCGATCTGCGAGCTGATCAGGGTCGCGGCGCCGGCGCCGGCCGGACCGGCGATCACCACGGCGGTGCCCGGCACCTTCTTGTCCAGCTCGGCCGGGGCGTTGCCCTTCTTGTCGACGGTGAAGCCGCGCTTGGTGAACTCCTCGGCCGTCCGCCCGGCCAGCCCGGCCTTGGTGGTGGCGTTGAGGACGTTCACCTTGAAGGCGGTCGGCTGCGGGATGGCCTTCGGGTCGCCCGCCGCGCTGGGGGTCGGCTCCGGGGTGGGCGCGGCCAGCGGCTTGCCGGACGGGTCGGCGCAGGCCTGGGCCGCGGCGTGCTTGTTCTTGCCGCTGAAGATGTCCCAGAGCTGCACCCCGCCGAGGCCGATCAGCGCCAGCGCCAGCAGGATGCCGAGCGCGGTGAACACCTTGCGGCTGCGCTTCGGCGGGCGGCCCAGCCGCGGGTAGGAGTTGCCGGTGATCCGGTACTGCTTCCCCTTGAGACCTTGGGGAGTCAACATGCTCACGGTTTGTCTCCCCCTCGTGCCGGGGCGGGGATCGGGTGACGGTCGGGCCGGGCGCGGTGTCGGAGAAACGGGGCCGCGGCCGTAGTCAGCAGATTAGTGCCGTACAGCGGCGAAGGTACTAAACGATCATCATCCGGAGTACGCCGGTACCCGAAAGGGGGTACCCGGGTACGAACGGACCGCCTTCCGGCAGGTCACCGGAAGGCGGCTGGGGGTACGCGGAAGCGGCCCGTCACTCCATTTCGAGGACACGGGCGTGCAGCACCTGGCGCTGCTGCAGCGCGGCGCGGACCGCGCGGTGCAGTCCGTCCTCCAGGTACAGGTCCCCGTGCCACTTCACGACGTGCGCGAAGAGGTCCCCGTAGAAGGTCGAGTCCTCCGCGAGGAGGGTTTCCAGATCCAGTTGGCCCTTGGTGGTCACCAGCTGGTCGAGTCGCACCGGGCGCGGGGCGACGTCCGCCCACTGGCGGGTGCTGGTACGGCCGTGATCCGGGTACGGCCGCCCATTGCCGATGCGCTTGAAGATCACACGGAAAGCCTACCGTTTGGGCGGCGGATGGCGCAGCAGCCGCGACGCCGCCACGCACGCGGGTGCGAGCTGCGGGCGGGGGATTGCGGCTGTTTCATGGGAAATGTCGGGAAAGGTTCCCGCAGGTGCTTCCCGTTCGTCCGGCCCAGGAGGGTGTCCGATGTCCGCTGCCGTTCCGTCCGTGGTGCGGGAGATCGCCGACGGCTACGCCTTCACCGGGCCCGCGCTCGACCTCGGCGCGGTGCTGCTCGACGGCACCGCGTACCCCGACGCGCCGGTGCGGGTGCCGCTCGGGGTGCTGAACCGGCACGGGCTGGTGGCGGGCGCCACCGGCACCGGCAAGACCAAGACCCTCCAGCTGATCGCCGAACAGCTGTCCGCCCAGGGCGTGCCGGTCTTCCTCGCCGACATCAAGGGCGACGTCTCCGGGGTGGCCGCGCCCGGCGCGCCGAGCGAGCGGACCGCCGCCCGGGCCGCCGAGGTCGGCCAGGACTGGCGGGCCGAGGGCTGCCCCGCCGAGTTCTACGCGCTCGGCGGCCTGGGCACCGGCATCCCGCTGCGGGCGACCGTCACCAGCTTCGGCCCGCTGCTGCTGGCCAAGGTGCTGGACCTGAACGAGACCCAGGAGTCCTCGCTCGGCCTGGTCTTCCACTACGCCGACCGCAGCGGCCTGGAGCTGTACGACCTCAAGGACCTCACGGCGGTCATCACCTTCCTCACCTCGCCCGAGGGCAAGGAGGAGCTGAAGGGCATCGGCGGGCTCTCCGCCGCCACCGCCGGGGTGATCCTGCGTTCGCTCACCCTGCTGGAGAACGAGGGGGCCGGGGCGTTCTTCGGCGAGCCGGAGTTCGACACCGCCGAGCTGCTGCGGCGCGCCGAGGACGGGCGGGGCGTCGTCTCGGTGCTGGAGCTGCCCGCGGTGCAGGACCGGCCGCGGCTCTTCTCCACCTTCCTGATGTGGCTGCTCGCCGACCTCTACCAGGAGCTGCCCGAGGTCGGCGACCTCGACCGGCCCAAGCTGGTCTTCTTCTTCGACGAGGCGCACCTGCTGTTCAAGGGCGCGTCCAAGGCCTTCCTGGAGGCGATCACCCAGACCGTGCGGCTGATCCGGTCCAAGGGGGTGGGCATCTTCTTCGTCACCCAGACGCCGAAGGACGTGCCGGCGGACGTCCTGGCGCAGCTCGGCAACCGGGTGCAGCACGCGCTGCGGGCGTTCACCCCGGACGACGCCAAGGCGCTCAAGGCCACCGTCTCGACCTTCCCGAAGTCGCCCGCGTACGACCTGGGGGAGGTGCTGACCTCGCTCGGGACGGGCGAGGCGGTGGTCACGGTGCTGTCCGAGAAGGGCGCGCCGACGCCGGTCGCGGCGACCAGGCTGCGGGCGCCGCGGTCGCTGATGGGGCCGGTCGAGCCGGCCGCGCTGCGGGCGGCGGTGGACGGGTCGGCGCTGGCCGGGCGGTACCGGGACGCGGTCGACCGGGAGTCGGCCTACGAGAAGCTGGCGGCGCGGGCCGCCCGGCCGCAGGCGCAGCCGGTGCCGGTTCCCGCGGAGGAGCCGGCCGCGCCGGAGCCGACGCCCCGGGACGCCCGGGAGGCCCGGGATGCCCCGGAGAAGGAGAGCGGCGGGCTGCTCGGGGCGCTGCTGAGCAACCCGGCGCTCAAGTCCTTCGCCCGGTCCGCCGGGACGCAGCTCGGGCGGGAGATCTCCCGGAGCCTGTTCGGCACGTCCCGGCGGCGGAGGTGAGGTCCGGGCTCAGATGCTGTCGCTGAGCCAGACCCGGCCGGCCGTGATCGGGCGGTCGGCGACCTTGCGGGCCTTCGGGGCGTTGACGCTCCAGCGGTAGCCCGCGAACAGCTTGGTCTCGGCGTCCGCGTAGAAGATCATGTGGCCGTATCCGGCCCCGTCGTGCTCCTTCCAGGCCGAGGTGCCGGCGGTGGTGGGGATCTCCTCGATCCGGGTGTCCGGGAAGGCGCGGAAGAGGTCGGTGGCGGTGCCGCCGAGGTCCGGGTTGCCGTGCGGGTCGCTGGTGCAGTCGATGATCTCGAAGACGTACGGGACCACCGGGCGGTCGAAGACGGCGTCCACGACCGGGTCCGACCAGGTGCCCTTGCGCTGCCGGATCATGACGATGTGCCCGGTGTACGGCTTGGTGTTGTCCTCCTTCGGGTAGTAGTCCAGGGCCACCAGGTCACCGGGGCGCAGGTACACCGGCTTGGTGACGCGGGTGAAGTGCGGGAGCGCGGCCGTGTCGAGGAAGGCCTGCTGGTACTTCTCGGCGGTCGGGTAGGGGTTGGGGTTGGCCGGGTCCTTGATGAAGTACTGCTGGAAGTAGTCCCGGGTCGCCCAGCCGTAGCTGTAGCTCCCCCACGGCAGCGGGGTGCCGGCGGGCACGGTGGGCTGGGTGCCGTAGGCGCGCTGGAGCGCCAGGGTGAGGAACGACGAGCACTGGGAGAGGTTGTAGTACTCCTCCGGGTGGCCGGCGGTGCCCCAGCGGACGGTGGTGTAGACGTCCTCGAACTCGCCGGCGGTCTTGTACCGGTTGGCGTTCTGGTCCCAGGGGCGCAGGCGCAGGTTGTCGATCAGGGCCTCGGCCTCGATCTGGTGCGGCAGCTTGAGGGCGTACGGGCCGGGTGCCGGGGTGGGTGCCGCTGCGGTGGCCGCGGCGGCCTCGGTGCTGCCGGCGGCGGTGGCCAGGGCGGCGGCTCCGGCGGTGCCGGCGGCTCCGGCGAGCAGACGGCGGCGGCTGAACTGCGGTGCGGACATTGGGTTGCTCCCCCTCGTCGGGATGATCACGACTGAGGGGGAGCTTAGGGGCCACATATTGGCATGGCCAGGATCATTCGCTCGGGTGAGCGATCGATTCCGGCCATCGAGCCGCCTGGCAGCTTCAGGACAGCGCGGCGCCGATCCGGTCCAGCGAGGAGAGCCGCATCAGCCCGTAGTTGTAGAACTCGACCTCCGGCACGCCCAGCTCGCGCAGGACCCCGATCTTGGCCGCGAGGTTGGCCGGACTGTCGCAGTCCGAGGCCATCGGGCGCAGGATCACCGCCATCTCCTGCGGCCGCACCCCGTGCAGGGCGAAGGCGGCGATCTTCTCCCGGACCGCCTCCGGGGTGCGCGCGTACCCGAGCGTCTCGATCTGGTGCGCCGCCTTGGCCAGCCCCGGCAGGTCGATCCCGGACAGCCAGCCGGTGCCCGGGCCGCCGCCGTCCATGAAGGTCAGCCGCATGCCGTGCCCGGCCGCCTCCTCGGCGAGCTCGGCCGCCAGCGAGGTCACCGTCACGGCGGAGGCGTCCACGTAGGCGGCGAGCGCGCCGCCGGCCAGCTCGTCCAGCGCGGCCGGCTCGGCGGCCGCCGCGTCGTCGGCCAGCCGGCGGCGCAGCTCGGCGCGGACCGCCGCGGCCACCTCGTCGGCCGGGACTCCCGCGCGGACGGCGGCGGCCCGGCAGTGCGCGCAGAAGCAGAGCCCGAGCAGCGCCTCCGCGGCCGGGCCCAGCTCCTCGAAGTAGCGCTCGTGGTGGTAACCGTGGCGCAGGCCGTGGAAGTGCAGCGACTCGGCCCGGATCGCGTCCACGCCGTACCGGGCCAGCTCGCCGACCAGGGAGCGGGCGTACGCGCGGACCTCCGGGTGGGCCGGGCACAGCTCGGTGAGGTGCCGGTCGCCGAAGGCGTTGGCGGGCGCGCAGTCCGGGTGCTCGAAGCCCAGGCGGTCGTTGTGGCAGAAAACCGTCCACGCGTGCAGCTTCAGGCCACGCCGGCGGGCCTCCTCGGCGGCCTCGGCGAAGGGGTCGCGGTCGCCGATCGCGGTGGACGGCACGGGCCGTAGCCGCCGACCGGACCAGCGGGCCGGGTCGGGGCGGAAGTAGGCGGCGCCCGGCTCCAGGTAGCGGATCACCCGGTGCGGGTTGTGCGGGAAGACGTCGCGGGCCTCGTGGTAGACGGAGGCGAGGGTGACGCCGCCGACCCCGGCGCGGTCGGTGAGGTTGCCGAAGAAGGTGTCGGCGCCCTCGTCGATGAGGTCGGTGGCGAAGGCGAGGACGGACGACTCCACGGTGCGGCTCCGGAGCAGGGGGCGGGGTGCCCACTCACGCTAACCGCAGCGGCGGGGATGGTCTATACCAACCGGGCCGTCCGGGCTCAGATGCCCAGGTCGTCGAGCTCCTTGAGCAGGGCGGCGCCCGGGCTGGGGGCGGTGCTGCCGTTCCCGGGGGCGGCCGGCGCGGCGGGCGCGGCGGCCGCGGCCTTCGGGGCGCGGTCGCGCAGCAGCCAGGCGCCGGCCAGTCCGCCGATCAGCCCGCCGAGGTGGCCCAGCCAGCTGACGCCCTGCGCGGTCGGCAGCACCCCCAGCAGGAGGTAGGAGTAGAGCACGGCGACCACCACGCCGATCGCCGCGTCCAGCAGGTTGCGGTCGAAGATCCCGCGCAGCACCACGTAGCCGAAGTAGCCGTAGACCACGCCGCTGGCGCCCGCCGTGACGGCGTCCGGCCGCTCGAAGAACCAGACCGTCAGACCGCTGGCGACCACGATCAGCACCGTCGCCAGCAGGAACCGCTTCATGCCCCGGTACGCGGCCAGGAAGCCGAACGCGAACAGCGGCCAGGAGTTGGCCTGGATGTGGTCCCAACCGAAGTGCAGCAGCGGCATGGTGAGCATGTCCGGCAGCTCGTCGACCCGGCCCGAGCTCATCCCGTACTCGTAGGAGAGCCGGTAGTCGTCGAGCCAGTTCGCCACCTGGACCGCCCAGATGACGGCCAGGGCGCCGAGCATCGTGAGCAGGGCGACGCGGGAGTCACGCAGCAGTCGGGCGAATCGCGGGGCCATGCCCCCGACTGTAGGGCCGGGGCGGTGGATCGGTCACCCCACTAAGGTGAATCGTGTCGTCTTCCGTCGTCGTTCCCGTTCCCGCCTTGCCGAGAGGTGACCCGCCATGACTGTGCGTCCGCCGCTGCCCTACGAGTTCCTGCCGAAGGTGCCGTCCTTCCCGCTGACCAGCGAGGACATCAGCGAAGGCGGCACGCTGGCCGAGGAGTTCGTCCACGGCGGGGCCAACCGCTCGCCGCAGCTGGCCTGGTCGGGGCTGCCCGAGGGCACCCGCTCGATCGCCGTCACCTGCTACGACCCGGACGCCCCGACCGGCTCCGGCTGGTGGCACTGGCTCGCCCTCAACCTGCCGGCCGACACCGCCGGGCTGGAGCGCGGCGCGGGTGCCTCCGACGCGGACCTGCCGGGCGAGCGCTCGTTCCACGCCCGCAACGACTTCCCCGGCAACAAGTACGACGGCGCCGCCCCGCCGCCCGGCCCGGCCCACCGCTACGCCTTCGCCGTCCACGCCCTCGACGTGGACGCGCTGGACGTCGCGGCCGACACCCCGCCCGCCCAGGTCGGCTTCCACATCACCTTCCACACCCTGGCCCGGGCCGTGCTCACCGCCGAGTACGGCGTCTGACCGGTCCCCTCGCGCCGCCGCCCGCCCTCCCGGTGGGCGGCGGCCGTTCAGTTCCCGGGCCCGGCGGCGCGGGCGGCCCGGTCGGCGAGGGCGCGCAGGTGGGCGTGCATCTCGGGCGGTGAGTGGACCTCGAAGTCGCAGCCGAGCATGAGCAGGCGCATGGCGAGCCATTCCAGCGAGTCGGCGCGCGAGCGGAAGCGGCAGCTGTGCTCGTCGATCGGCTCGACCACGGAGTCGCCGTTGCGGCTCAGCCAGCGTTCGACCTCGGCGGCGGGCAGCCGGAGGGTGGCGTCCAGGGTGAAGGTGGGCGAGAGGCGGCGGAGTTTGGCCGCCACGTAGGCGGCCGCGTCCTCGGCGGGGAGCGGGCGGGGGGTGAACCGGGCGCCGGTGGCGAAGGGTTCGGCGATCCGGTCCACCCGGAAGAGCCGCCAGTCGTCCCGGTCGAGGTCGAAGCCCACCAGGTACCAGCGGCGGCCGGCCGAGACCAGCCGCTCCGGTTCGACCTGGCGGCGGGTCTCGGCGCCGTCGCCGGCCCGGTAGCCGAAGCGCAGGCGCTCGCGGTTGGCGACCGCGTTGGCCAGCACGGTGAGGTCCTCCGGGTCGACGGTCGGGCCGTCGCCGCTGAGCAGCGGCAGGGTGGCCTTGTCCAGGGCGGCGACCCGGTGGCGCAGCCGGCCCGGGAGCACCTGGAGTAGCTTGCCGAGGGCGCGGACCGAGGCCTCCTCGATGCCGACCACGGCGTGTCCGGCCGCCGCCCGCAGGCCGACCGCGATGGCCACCGCCTCCTCGTCGTCCAGCAGCAGCGGCGGCATCGCGGTCCCCGCGACCAGCCGGTAGCCGCCGACCGGGCCCATGCTGGCCTCGACCGGGTAGCCGAGCTCGCGGAGCCGGTCGATGTCGCGGCGGATGGTGCGGGGGCTGACCTGGAGCCGGTCGGCGAGCTCGCTGCCGGGCCACTCGCGCGGCGTCTGGAGGAGGGAGAGCAGGCTGAGGAGTCGTGCCGGGGTGTCGGTCATGACAGCAAGGGTGCCGGAAGTCCAGGACAGGACCTGACCTACACGGCTCCTATCTTCGTCGACGTGCTGAGGAACGGCGACGAGGAGCGTGGCATGACTGGGATGGGTGGAGGCACCGGTGCGGTGTCGGACCGGCGGAGGTGGATCGCGCTGGCGATCGTGATGACGGCCTCCTTCATGGACCTGGTGGACGTCACGATCGTGAACATCGCGATCCCGAGCATCCAGGAGTCGACGGGGGCGTCGTTCTCCGCCGTGCAGTGGGTGACCGGCGGGTACGCGCTGGCCTTCGCGATCGGGCTGATCACCGGTGGCCGGCTGGGTGACATCCACGGCCGGAAGCGGCTGTTCCTGATCGGGATGGCCGGGTTCACGCTGGCCTCGGCGCTCTGCGGGCTGGCCAACGGCCCGGAGATGCTGGTGGCGATGCGGATCCTGCAGGGCGGGACGGCGGCCCTGATGGTCCCGCAGGTGCTGTCGATCGTGCACGCGACCTTCCCGGCGGAGGAGCGCGGCAAGGTGTTCGGCCTGTACGGCGCGGTGGTCGGGCTGGGCGCGGTCACCGGTCCGATGATCGGTGCGGTGCTGACGGAGTGGGACCTCTTCGGGCTCGGCTGGCGCCCGATCTTCCTGATCAACCTGCCGGTCGGGATCGCCGGCCTGCTGCTCGGCCGGGTCTTCATCGGCGAGTCGAAGGCCGAACGGGCGCTCAGGCTCGACCTGCCGGGCGTGCTGCTGGCCAGCGCCGGCCTGCTGATGCTGATCTACCCGCTGACCCACGGCCGGGAGGCCGGCTGGCCGCTCTGGGGCCACCTGATGATGGCCGGGAGCCTGCCGGTGTTCGCGCTGTTCGTCGCCTACGAGCGGGTGAAGGCGCGGCGGGACGGCTCGCCGCTGGTCGAGCTGTCGCTGTTCCGGGTCAAGTCCTTCGCGGCGGGCATCGGCGTCCAGCTCACCTTCGGCGTGGTCTCCGGGATCTTCTTCCTGGTCTGGACGCTCTACATGCAGCTGGGCCTCGGCTGGAGCCCGCTGAAGGCCGGCGCGACCGGCATCCCGTTCTCGCTCGCGGTCTCGACGGCGGCCGGCCTCTCGGTGCAGCAGCTGGTGCCCCGGTTCGGGCGCAAGGTGCTCCAGGCGGGGGCGCTGGTGATGGCGGCGGGCGTGCTGCTCTACGTCTGGGAGGCCGAGCGGTACGGCACCGGCATCGCGCCCTGGCAGATGGCGCTGCCGCTGGTGGTGATGGGCGTCGGGATGGGGCTGATCGTCGCGCCGATCACCGACGCGGTGCTGGCGGAGGTGCCGCGGGAGCACGCCGGGTCGGCGTCCGGGCTGATCAACACGGTGAACCAGGTGGGCCTGGCGCTGGGCCTCGGGCTGGTCTCGGTGGCGTTCTTCGGCGCGCTGCCGGCGGGGGAGGCGCTGTCCGGCGCGCTGGTGGTGGCGGCGTTCACGCGCTCGATGTGGTGGGTGATGGGGGTGCTGGTGGTGGTGTTCCTGCTGATGTTCGCGCTGCCGGGCCGGCGGCCGGCGACGGTGGCGGCGGCTGGCGCGGGCAGTGCGGGGGGCGCTGTCAGGGAGGGCGAGCGGGAGCCCGTGCTGGTCTGATCGGCTGATCGTTTGATGGTTCGAGTGGTTCGAGTGGTTTGACGGTGGGCCCCGGTCGCGGCGTGTGCGCGGCCGGGGCTCGCGCGTGGCCGCTGCCGTGGCGGGTCGCTCGGGCGTGGCGGGCGGTGCGGGTGGCTTGGGCGGTGCGGGTGGTGTCGTCGGTTCAGCCGGCGGCGCGGCGGTAGCTGCCGCCGTCCTTGGTCCGGAGCAGGTGGCGGGCCTCGATCAGGTAGCGGCGCAGGGCCGGGAAGTCGTCGTGGACCGTCCGCAGCACCTCGTTGACCTCGCGCTCGGAGTAGGGGCGGTCCGGCTCGAACAGGGTGCGGGCGAGGTGGTCGAGCAGCTGCTCGCGGCGGGCCGTCTTGCGCGGGACGGCGATCAGCCGGCCCTCGGGGGAGAACAGCGCGGACACGGCCTGGACGGTCGGGGA
The DNA here is from genome assembly GCF_040683335.1 of Kitasatospora sp. NPDC093806. Taxonomy (NCBI): domain Bacteria; kingdom Bacillati; phylum Actinomycetota; class Actinomycetes; order Kitasatosporales; family Streptomycetaceae; genus Kitasatospora; species Kitasatospora sp. NPDC093806. The sequence goes on along the minus strand of NZ_JBFBDO010000026.1, from coordinate 55,284 downwards.
TTCGGTCATGCGTCGAGCGTCGTACGCGGAGCGGTGGCCCGGCAATGGAATTTAGTCCTCCGATGAGCCGAAAAGTCTTTCCGGCGGGGCTGTCACACGGGCGTCGGGATCAGGCCCGGACCTTGATCTTCGCCTGGGCCTCCTTCGCCGCCTTCTCCTCCTTGGCGGCGCGCTTCACCTCCTGCTTGTGGGCGCGCACCTGCTCCAGCGACTCCGGTCCGGTGATGTCCGCGACCGACCGGAACGACCCCTCCTCGCCGTACGCCCCGGCCGCCTCGCGCCAGCCCTCCGGCCGGACGCCGTACTGCTTGCCCAGCAGGGCGAGGAAGATCTGCGACTTCTGCTTCCCGAAGCCCGGCAGCGCGTTGAGCCGGCTGAGCAGCTCCCGGCCGGTCCGGACGTCCCGCCAGAGCGCGGCCGCGTCCCCGTCGTACTGCGCCACCAGGAACTGGCAGAGCTGCTGCACCCGCTTCGCCATCGCCGCCGGATAGCGGTGCACGGCCGGTTTCTCGCAGAGCAGCGCGACGAACGCCTCCGGGCTGTACGCGGCGATCTCGTGCGCGTCCAGGTCCTCGTGCCCCAGCCGTTGGGCGATGGTGAGCGGTCCGGCGAACGCCCACTCCATCGGCACCTGCTGGTCCAGCAGCATCCCGACGAGCGCGGCGAGCGGGCTCCGTCCGAGCAGTTCGTCGGCCTCCGGCTGCTGAGCGAGCCGCACGGTGACGTTCATGGGAGGACCTCCTCGGAGCGTGGACTCGGGCCGCCGCCCAGTCTGCTGGACGGGCGAGGAGGGGGCGGCGTCAACACGCCATGACGCGCGGATTCCATGGAACGCCCGGATGGTTCGTCGGCGTAGTTGTTGAACGGCGTAGTTGTTGAACGGCGTGGTTGTTGAACGGCGTGGTTGTCGGCGGGCTACTCCAGACCGAGGGTCAGGTGCGGGTAGCCGAGGTGGATGCGGGGGCCGAGCCCGATCTCCAGGGCGGCGATGAAGGCGTCCAGCCGGGCGGTGGCCTGGTCGACGGTGTCGGCCTCGCCCTTGAACTCGAACTCGACGAAGTCGCCGAGGTCCGCGACGGTGTCGAAGGCGACGGCGATCCCGTCGACGTGCCACTCCTCCCGGGTCTTGTCGACGACGGTCAGCTCGGCGAAGTCCAGGGAGGAGAGCAGCCGGCGGACGGCCTCGGGGTCGGCGACGGTGCTCTCGTACTCGTCGCAGTGGGTCTTGACCGGGGCGGCGAGCGGGTGGAAGCGCTTGAAGTTGAGCGAGGCGGCGCCGTCCTCGACGCGGACCCGCAGCCACTCGGAGACCACCTCCTGGCCGAGGAAGTCCCGGTGCGGCGCGTTGTAGTACGTGTCGACCTGGCGGGTGGGGCGGCCGGCGGCCGCGCCGCGGGCGGTCAGCTTCGCCTTCAACTCCTGTGGCGGGCTCAGGAGTCGGTACTTCTGCTCGACCTCGGTGTACTCCATGGCGGGTGCTCCTCTGCGGACGGGATCGCGCGGAGGCCGACGCTACCCGGTCGGGGCGCGCCGCCCGCGACGCCGGTGGTGCCGCCGCCGTCCGCCGGCCACCCGTCAGGTGTCGAAGTGGCCGGCGGTGACGGCGGTGAGGAAGGCGGCCCAGGCGGTCGGGGTGAAGGCGAGGGCGGGGCCGTCGGGGTCCTTGCTGTCACGGACGGGGACGCTGTGGGGCGAGCCGGGGGCCACCTCGATGCAGTTGCCGCCGTTGCCGTCCGAGTAGCTGCTCTTGCGCCACGGGCCGACCGGGTGGGACATGGCTGCCGAGTCCTCTCATGATGCGGCGGATCATGTGCGCGGACTGCGCCTCCGACAGGGCCGCCGCCCGGATCCGATCATAGTCAGCGGCCCAACTTTCGACCTGCTCCGGTTCGTCGATGAAGTGGCCGCGGTCGAGGCTCTCGGAGTAGGCGCGGTCGCCGCCGTCCGCCAACTCCAGGAGGACGAACCCGGACATCCGGACCCGGGCCGCCTCCTCGTACGGCAGCACCTGGAGGATCACGTTGGGGCGGCGCATCACGGCGAGCAGGTGGCGCAACTGACCGCGCATCACCCCGTCGCCGCCGACCGCGCGCTCCAGGGTGGCCTGCTCCTGGAGGACGATCAGCCGGGGCGGGCCGTCGGGCCGGAGCAGGCGCTGCTGCCGGGCCAGGCGGCCGCGTACGAGGTCGTCGAGCTCCTCGGGGGCCAGGTCCGGGTTGTGCGCCTCGAACAGGGCGCGCATGTAGCCCTCGGTTTGCAACAGGCCCGATATTCGGCCGGTGTGCAGTTCGCGAATCGCCCGGGCCTTCGCTTCCGAGCGGGCGAAGTCCTGGAACCAGTCGGGGTGATACTCGCTCACGTAGGGTGCGACGAGTTCGAAGCTGCGGACGAGTTGGCCCCCCGCGTTGAGCGCCCGGTCGAACCGGACGACGTCCTTCAGGATCGGGAACGACTTGCTCAACTCGAACTGGGAGACCCGAGTTTGATGAATGTTCACCATTCTTCCGAGCTCCTCCTGCCGTAGCCCGGCCGCCTGTCGCCAGTGCGCCAGCTCGTCCCCCCACTGCCTGGGACGCCCTGCCGGGTCGGTCTTCCGTCGGGCCATCGTCCCCCACCTCTCCCCGTCGCCAAGAAAACCTGCAGCGTCTTGCGGAAACCCTTGGTTATCCAACGGTCACAGGTCGACACTCCCTCCGCAAGGGATTTGGGGAAAACTGCCGGTTCCCATTCCTGGCAGGGTTGTCGCCGTGTCTTCGCGGGAGCTTCGCGGGGCTTCCCGGGGTCTTCTGGATCGCCCCCGAACAATCCCGGCGGATTTCACATGGTGAACAATCGCCGGCCCCCTTCGCCGACCGTCGGGCGGGCCTTCCCGGGCGGCCGGCACGCCCGGCGCGGCGGCGCCCTCCCCGGTGCCCCCGTTGGCTCGCGCGGGTCGACGGACCGGCGGGACGCAGGGGAGCGGGCGGACGCGTGGGCAGTTTGGGACGGATGACCGAAAAGGGCTGCACCGGCCCGGAGAGCGACCGCCGGCCGGTTTGTCAGCAAGGCGAGTAGCCAATTTGTCGGCACTCCGGAAAAGAGGAAACGGGAAACGCCGCCATTCCCCGTTTGACCCCCGGGTTTGCGTGTCACCATTCATGGCGGAGGCGGCGGAGAGTCCGCTTCCGGCCAGACGGACGCGCACGCCCGGGCGGACGGTTCCCGAATGGGGGGTTGGCATGAGCGCGTCCGGAATGCTCTGAGCGTCCTCGATGTCCCGGGCCGTCCCGGCCGTCCCGCACCGGAGAGGTGAACCGCCATGCCCGACATCTTCGTGAACTACCGCACCACCGACGAGGACACCGGCGCCGCCCTGATCGAGCGCGAGCTGTCCCGGCGGTTCGGCAGCGAGCGGGTGTTCCGCGCCAGCAAGTCGATCAAGGTGGGCCGCCGCTTCCCGCAGGAACTGCTCACCGCCGTGCGCCGCAGCAGCGTGCTGGTCGCCGTGATCGGCGAGCGCTGGGCCGACGCCCGCACCCCCGACGGCCGCCGGGCGCTGGACGACCCGGAGGACTGGACCCGGCGGGAGATCGTCGAGGCCTTCGAGAGCGGCGCCCTGGTCGTCCCGGTGCTGATCGGCCGCGCCACCCGGCTGAACCGGCGCGACCTGCCGCCCGAGCTGGCCGAGTTGGCGGACTGCCAGTACCGCCGGCTGGACACCCGCAACGCGGACGCCGACCTCGCCAGGATCGGGGACGACCTCGCCGAGGCGCTGCCCCGGCTCGCGGAGGCGGAGCGGCAGATCGCGTGCGAGGAGGCGGCGGCGGGCAACGTGTCCCACCGGGCCGACCGTTTCGAAGGGTGGGGTGGGGCCGATCAGTAGTACAGGTGATCCAACCGGGTGTCCCGACTTGGGCAGGTGTTCGAGGGAACTGGTCCAACTCATATGACTGTTCCGGTTCGGCGGTCGGGATCGTTGATGTCGGGTAATGCTGAGTCGGCCTTGTCGACGCGCCCAGAAAGGCTCGCCCGGTGTCCCAGCCGTTCGAACTGCCGTCCTTCTACGTGCCGCACCCGGCACGTCTCAACCCGCATCTCGACGAGGCCCGGGCCCATTCCACCGAGTGGGCCCGGGAGATGGGGATGCTGGAGGGCTCGGGCGTCTGGACCCAGGCCGACCTGGACGCCCACGACTACGGGCTGCTCTGCGCCTACACCCATCCGGACGCGTCCGCCGAGGTGCTGGCGCTGGTCACCGACTGGTACGTCTGGGTCTTCTTCTTCGACGACCACTTCCTGGAGATGTTCAAGCGGACCAACGACCGGGTGAGCGGCAAGGCGTACCTGGACCGGCTGCCGCTGTTCATGCCGGCCGACCCGGCCACCCCGGTGCCCGAGCCCACCAACCCGGTCGAGGCCGGTCTGGCCGACCTCTGGCGGCGCACCGTGCCGGCGATGGGCGAGGACTGGCGGATCCGGTTCGCCGAGAGCACCCGCAACCTGCTCAACGAGTCGCTCTGGGAGCTCGCCAACATCGACGCGGGCCGGATCGCCAACCCCGTCGAGTACATCGAGATGCGGCGCAAGGTCGGCGGCGCGCCCTGGTCCGCCGGGCTGATCGAGTACGCGGCCGACGCCGAGGTGCCGCAGGCGGTTTCGGGCGCACGTCCGCTGCGGGTGCTGATGGACGCCTTCTCGGACGCGGTCCACCTGCGCAACGACCTGTTCTCGTACCAGCGCGAGGTCGAGGACGAGGGCGAACTCAGCAACGGCGTGCTGGTGCTGGAGACCTTCCTGGGGTGCGACACGCAGGCGGCGGCGGACGCCGTCAACGACCTGCTCACCTCGCGGCTCCAGCAGTTCGAGAACACCGTGGTCACCGAACTCCCGCAGCTGTTCGCGGAATCCGGGCTGGAGGCGGAGGACCGGGCCCGGGTGCTGGCCTACGTCAAGGGGCTGCAGGACTGGCAGTCGGGCGGGCACGAGTGGCACATGCGGTCCAGCCGGTACATGAACGGCGGCGGGGCGGCGGCGTCGGCGGCCACCTGGTGGGACCCGTTCGCGATCGGCGGGGTCGGGACGTCGGCGCTGGACGTGCTGCGGTCGGGGTCGGGCGAGGGGCTGAGTGATCTGGCCGACGAGCTGGGCTCGTTGAGCCGTAGCGGGTCGGTGTCGCAGGGGTGGGCGCCGACGCCGGGCGGGGCGTTGGCTGATGGCCTGGGTGGTCTGGGTGGTCTGGGTGGTCTGGGTGGGTTGCTGGGGGCGCTGGGTGGGTTGAGCGCGCCGGGGGCGTCGGGTGCGTCGCTGGAGTCGCCCGGGACCGGGCTGATCGGTGGCTCGCGCGGGGACGTCGACCCGGGGCTGCGGCGGGCGCGGTCGCACGCGCACGTGCCGTTCCAGGCCGTCGGGCCGTCGCAACTCCCGGAGTTCAGGCTGCCGTTCACCGTCGAGCTCAGCCCCTACCTGGAGGCCTCGCGGCTCCACGTCATCGAATGGTCGGGTCGGATGGGCCTGCTGGAGGCCCAGCCCGGTGTGCCGGGTTCGGACGTCTGGACCGCCGAGAAGCTCGCCGACTACGACTTCCCGCTCTGTTCGGCGGGCATCCACCCGGACGCCAGCGCCGACCAACTCGACCTCACCTCCGACTGGTTGACCTGGGGCACCTACGCCGACGACTACTTCCCGGCGGTGTTCGGCCGGAGCGGCGACCTGGTCGGCGCCAAGGCCGCCAACGCCCGCCTCTCCACCCTCATGCCGGTCGACGGCGAGCCCGCTGCCGAGCCGCTCACCGCGCTCGAACGCGGGCTGGCCGACCTCTGGGAGCGGACCGCCGGCCCGCTCACCGTCGACGCCCGGCGGGCGTTCCGCGGGGCCGTCGAGAAGATGACCCTGAGCTGGCTCTGGGAGCTCGACAACCAGGTGCAGAACCGGATCCCGGACCCGGTCGACTACCTGGAGATGCGCCGGTCCACCTTCGGCTCCGACCTCACCATGGGCCTCTGCCGGATCGGCCACGGCCAGGTCGTGCCGGACGAGGTCTACGCGAGCGGCCCGATGCGCTCGCTGGAGAACTCGGCCGCCGACTACGCCTGCATGATGAACGACCTCCACTCGTACCAGAAGGAGGTGGAGTTCGAGGGCGAGGTGCACAACGCCGTCCTGGTGGTGCAGAACTTCTTCAACTGCGACTACCCGGCCGCCGTCCGGATCGTCGACGACCTCATGCACTCGCGGCTCGGCCAGTTCCAGCACGTGGTCGCGAACGAACTCCCGGTCTTGGAGGACGACTTCGAGCTGGACGCGACGGCGCGGGCGACGCTCGCCGGGTACGTCAAGGAACTGGAGAACTGGCTCGCCGGGATCCTGATCTGGCACCGGGACTGCCGCCGGTACCGGGAGGAGGACCTGCTGCGGCACTTCGGGCGGGCGCCGGCGGAGGCTGTGGCTTCGGCCTCGGAGGCGGCAGAGGTGTCGGACGTTGCGGCCGCCGGGCCGGGTGCCGGCCTGGTGGGAGAGCGGGCGGCGTTCGGTCCGACCGGGCTGGGGACGTCGGCGGTGCGGCCGCTGCCGGTGGGGTAGCGGCGGGGTGGGTGGTGCGGCGGCCCGTCGGGGGTGCTCCCGGCGGGCCGCCGGCCTGTCCGGGGGCGCAGGGGTGAGGCCAGGGTTTGGACGCGCGGGTCGGCGGGGGACTGGCTAGGGTGGCGAACCGGGACAAAACGTCACACGAGAGGGCTGTGCCATGGCTGTGCTTCCGGACGGAACGCCCTGCTGGGCCGACGCGATGTTCGCCGACATGGCGGGCGCCAAGGCGTTCTACGGCGACGTGCTCGGCTGGACCTTCGGCGAGTCCTCCTCCGAGTACGGCAACTACACCCAGGCCTACTCCGACGGCAAGGCGGTCGCCGCGATCGTCCCGCCGATGCCCGGCCAGCCGGGCGAGGAGGTGCACTCGGCCTGGTGCCTCTACCTCGCCTCGTCCGACGCCGCCACCACCGCCGAGAAGATCCGCGGCAACGGCGGCGAGGTGATGATGGGCCCGATGGCGGTCGGCGAGTTCGGTTCGATGGTGATCGCCAAGGACCCCGGCGGCGTGGTCTTCGGCGTCTGGCAGGCCGGCACCCACGAGGGCTTCGAGAAGCAGGGCGCGTCGGGCGCGTACACCTGGGCCGAGGTCATCACCCGCGAGCCGGCGGCGGCGGACGGGTTCTTCCCCGCCGTCTTCCCGTACGACGTGAAGCGGATGGACACCGGGCAGGTCGACTACAAGATCTTCCACGTCCGCGAGCGGCCGGTGCTCGGCCGGATGAAGGCGGGCCCGGACGAGCTCCCGCCGCAGGCGCCGAACTACATCAGCGTGTACTTCGCGGTGGACGACTGCGACGCCGCCGTCGCCAAGGTCACCGAGCGCGGCGGGAAGCTCTACTACGGCCCGATGGACAGCCCGTTCGGACGGTTCGCGGCCGTCGGCGACCCGCAGGGCGCGGCGTTCGGCGTGATCGACCTCGGGACGGCGGTCGGTGACATGCCGGTGATGGTCGCGGACTGACCTCGGGGCGGATTCCGAGGTGCGGGCGTGTGGGCTCAGAGCTCGACGCCGAGCAGGTCGTGCAGGGCGCGGGCGCCGTCCGGCGTCACCCGCAGGGCCCGGCCGGAACCGATCCGCTCCACCCAGGCCCGGTCCAGCGCCGTCCGGCAGAGCGCGGCCCCGAACGCGCCGCCCAGGTGGCCGCGCCGCTCCGTCCAGTCCAGGCAGCTGCGGACCAGCGGCCGCCCGCCGGCCCGCCCGGCCCGGGCCGGCAGCTCCACGCCCAGCTCGGCCAGCCAGGCGCGACCGCGCTCGGTGAGTGCCAGCCCGGCCTCGTCCGCGACCAGCCCGCGCGCCAGCACGGCGTCGCTGACCGTCACGCCCAGGCGGCCGGCCAGGTGGTCGTAGCAGGTGCGGGCGCGGGCCTCGGCGCTCAGCCGGGTGGCCTCGCGCAGTGTGCGGGGTGGGGTGGCGGGGGTCGTTCGGGCGGCCGGTTTCCGGGCGGCGGGCGGCTCCTCGGTGTCGGACGGGTCGCTGGACCGGTCGCTGGACGGGTCGATGCCGGACGGGTCGGCGGTGGACGGCTCGGCAGTGGACGGCTCGGCGGCGGGGGCGAAGGTCGCCAGGTCCTCGATCAGCGTCGCGACCTCCGGCCCGGCCAGCCGGACGTACCGGTGCCGGCCCTGCCGCTCTTCGGCCAGCAGGCCGCCGGCGATCAGCCGGGACAGGTGCTCGCTCGCCGTGGACGGCGCCACCCGGGCGTGCCGGGCCAGTTCGCCGGCGGTCCAGGCCCGGCCGTCGAGCAGGGCCATGCAGAACGCGGCGCGGGTCGGATCGGCGAGCAGACCGGCGATGTGAGTGAGCGACATGCGTCCCATGGTGCCGGTGGTTGTTTCGGCGCGCACCGAAACGTTCCGCCCCTAGCGTGGGACCCATGCGCAACCCCGTTGCTCCCGCCCTCTCCGCTGCCGCCCCTTCCACCCTTTCCGCCCCGTCTGCTCCTGCCGCCCCATCCGGCTCCGAGGCCGCCGCCACCGTCGTCGTCTCCCTCGACCGGTACGAGGACGTCGTCGCCGCGCTCGCCGATCCCGCTCTGGTGCCGGTGCCCGCCCCGGTTCCGGCCGGGCCGGTCGGCGGCATGGCCTGGCTGCGCGCCGCCGTCGCCCGGTTCACCGCGGGTGAACGCCACGCCGTCCGCCGGGCGTTCGTCGAGGCGGACCTGGCCGGCCTCGACCCGGACGCCCTCCGGGTGGCGGCCGCCGCCGGCTACGAACCGGACGCCCGGCTGCGGACGGTCCGGGTCCTCGCCCGGGCGCTCGGCCTGGCCGAACCGGAGGCGGTCGCCCGGGCGGTCACCGTGGTCGCGCGGTCGTACTTCGTCGACCGGCCCGACGACCCGGAGGCCGACGCGGCGGTGGCCTGGCTGCTGCCCCGGATGCTGCCGGGTTCGCTGACCGGGGCCGCCGGGCCGGCTGGGCTTGGCGGGCTCGCTGGGCTCGGCGGGCTCGCCGGGCTCGGCGGGTCTGTCGAGGAGGAGCGGGCCGCCAACCGGATCGGGCTGCTCGTCCAGGCCTGCGACGCCACCGCCACGCTCGTCGAACACGCCCGCCGGGCGGCCGGGGACGGCGCGGCCGAGCCGCTCACCGCCGCGCTGCGCCACGACCCACCCGTACGGACGATGCGCCGCCGCGCCGTCCGGGCCACCGAGATCGGCGGGGGTGGCGGGGCCGGCGGGGTTCCGGTCCCGGCCGGGGCGGACGTGCTGCTCGACGTCGCCGCCGCTCAGGCGGACCGCCCCGATCTGCCGCCGCTGACCTTCGGTGCCCCGCCCCGACTCTGTCCCGGTCGGACGCACGCGCTGGCCATCGCGGCGGGCATCCTGGACGGCGCCTCGGCGGTCCCGCCCGGGGTCGACGCCCCCGGCGCCCCGGCCGCCTTCGCCCCGCCGTCGGACGACCTCCCCATCACCGACGACCGCGATCCCGTCGGGCTGGTCCCCGCCATGGTCGACCACGTCCTCGGCCTCGCCGCCACCTGGACCGACTGGGACGGGCAGCCGACCACCGTCGACGGCCGCACCTACACGCCGCACAAGGCGATCCGCCGGGTCACCGACCACCTCATCGACCATCTGGCCGAGCTGGAGGCCCGGCTGGCCGGCGAACCGACCCAACCCGACCACTGGCACGCCTCCGCCGCCACCACCCCTGCCGACCTCGCGCCGTTCACCACGGCCGACCTCGACGAGGCCCGCAGCCGACTCACCCGGCTGGCCCGGATCTGGTCCGCCCGCCTCGCCGCGCTCACCCCCGACCAGCTCGACCGTTCCCCGGGCAGCGGCTGGTCGTTCCGCCGACTCGCCTTCCACGTGGCCGAGTCCGGCTACTACGCCGACGCGCTCGGCGACCTTCGCCCGCACGAGAGGACCGCCCGATGAACCACCCGACGAACGCCTCGACCGCCGCCGCGCGCACCCCGTTCGGCGCCCTCCACCACCGCCCGGGCGAGCCGCTGCTGCTCCCCAACGCCTGGGACCACGCCTCCGCCGCCGTCCTCGCCGACCAGGGCTTCCCCGCGATCGGCACCACCAGCCTGGGCCTCGCGGCCTCCGCCGGACTGCCCGACGGGGCCGCCGCCACCCGGGAGGAGACCCTCCGGCTGGCCCGGCGCCTCGGCCGCACCGGGCGCTACCTGCTCTCCGTCGACCTGGAGAACGGCTTCAGCGACGACCCTGGCGAAGTCGCCGCCCTCGCAGTTGAGTTGGCCGAGGCCGGGGTCGCCGGCATCAACCTGGAGGACGGCCGACCGGACGGCAGCCTCGCGCCGGTCGAGCTGCACGCCGCCAAGATCACCGCGATCAAGGCCGCCGCCCCCGACCTCTTCGTCAACGCCCGCACCGACGCCTACTGGCACGCCCTCGCCGACCCGCGCCCGGAGGCCGACCGTCGGCTCGACGCCTACCAACTGGCCGGCGCGGACGGTGTGTTCGTCCCCTTCCTCACGGACCCGGCCGCCATCGAGCGGCTCTGCGGGACCCTCGCCGTCCCGCTGAACGTCCTCTACTCCCCGACCGGCCCCACCCTCCCCGAACTCGCCGCCCTCGGCGTCGCCCGCGTCAGCCTCGGCTCCCTCCTCTACCGCGTCGGCCTCGCCGCCGCCGTCTCCACCGCCCTCGCCATCCAGTCCGGCACCCCCGCCTCCGGCGCGGACGCCCTGGGCTTCGCCGCCATCCAGAGCCTCCATGCCGACGGGGGCACCGAGGGCTAGCCCGGGGAAAAATATGTCGACCGGTCTACAGAAACATGTAGACCGGTCGACATATTCGCGCCGTTATCTGTAGACCGGTCTACATAATTTTCGGGTCGCGCCCCCGTCCTCGACGCCCCGCCCCCGATGCCCCACCCCCTGACGCGCCCCCGCTCGGCTCAGTGGTTCGGCGGCTCAGCGGCTCAGCGGGTCAGGAGGGTGCGGAGGGCGGTGGTGACCTCGGTGGGGGCCTCCTCGGCCATGAAGTGGCCGTAGGGGACGGTGCTGTGGTGGAGGTCGGGGGCCCAGGCGCGCCAGCGGGCGGCGGCGTCGAAGCCGAGGGCGGCACCCCAGTCCTGCTGGAGGACCGTGACCGGCATGCGCAGCTGGCGGCCGGCCGCGCGGTCGGCGCGGTCGTGTTCGAGGTCGGGGCCGGCCGAGGCGCGGCAGTCGGCGACGATCGAGGGCACGGCCGCGCGGCTGGCGGCCAGGTAGGCGGCGCGGACGTCGTCCGGGATGGCCTGCGGGTCGCGGGCCCAGACGTCGAGGAAGTGGCCGAAGAAGGCGTCGGCGCTCGCCTCGATCATGGTCTCGGGCAGCCCCGGCGGCTGGGCCATCAGGTAGAGGTGGAAGCCGACGGCGGCGGTCACGCCGTGCATGACCTCCCACATGTCGAGGGTCGGGAGGACGTCCAGCGAGGCGAGGTGGGTGACGGCGTCCGGGTGGTCGAGTCCGGCGCGGATCGCGACCAGCGCGCCCCGGTCGTGTCCGGCCAGCGCGAACCGGTCGTGGCCCAGGGCGCGGGCGAGGGCCACGATGTCGGCGGCCATGATGCGCTTGCTGTACGCGGTGCCGTCGGGGTCGGCGGGCTTGTCGCTGGCGCCGTAGCCGCGCAGGTCGGGGCAGATGACGGTGTGGTCGGCGGCGAGTTCGGCGGCCACATGCCGCCACATCAGGTGGGTCTGCGGGAGGCCGTGCAGGAGGACGATCGGGCTGCCGGTGCCGGCCACGGCGGTGTGCAGCGCGACGCCGTCCGCCACCGGGACGCGCAGGTACTCGAAGCCGGGGATGACGGGGCCGGGGCCGGGGACGGCGGCGTCGGGCAGCGGCAGGGGAGCGGGGGCGGGTGTGGGCGTGGGCATCGGAGGGCCTTTCGAGGGCGGGCGGTGGGTGGGTACGTCCAGCCTCACCGACGTCGATCAGCATTCGATCAGCGCGCCGGAAGGCACGCGGGAGCCACGCGGACGCCGCCCGGACACCACGCGGACGGCGTGCGCGGGCGAACCGGGGCGGGCGGGCGCCGGTACGGTGGCGAGGGTGTCCGGAGAGGTGGAGCGGGAACAGGCGCGGGTGGCGTTCGGCGTGCTCGGGCCGGTGGTGGCCGAGCGGGCGGGCGGCGGTCCGCTGGCGCTGAAGGGGCCCCGGCACCGGGCGGTGCTGGCGCGGCTGGTGGTCGCCCGCCGCCGGGTCGTACCGGTCGCCCGGCTGGTGGAGGACCTCTGGACGGAGCCGCCGCCGGGCGCGGTGGGCGCCGTGCAGACCTTCGTCGCCGCGCTGCGCCGCGTCCTGGAGCCGGACCGTCCGCCCCGGACCCCCGCCCGGCTGCTGGTCACCGAGGGGCCGGGGTACACCCTGAGGGCCGAGCCGGACGCGGTGGACGCCTGGCGTTTCGAGGCGGCGGTTGCGGACGCGGCGGTCGGTGAAGCGGCGGTCGCCGAGGCAGCGGTCGACGGGAGCGTGACGGACCCGGCGGCGTCGCTGCGACGGCTGGACGAGGCGCTCGCGCTCTGGCGCGGTCCCGCCTACGCCGAGTACGCCGCCGAGGACTGGGCCCGGGCCGAGCGGTCCCGGCTCGCGGAACTGCGGCTGCTGGCGGTGGAGCGTCGCGCCGAGGCCCTGCTGGCGCTCGGCCGGGCCGCCGACGCCGTGCCGGACCTCGACGCGCACCTCACCGATCACCCCTGGCGCGAGGACTCCTGGCGGCTGCTCGCCCTCGCGCTCTACCGGCAGGGCCGCCAGGGCGAGGCGCTCGCCGTGCTGCGCCGGGCCCGGGCCATGCTGGTCGAACAGCTGGGACTGGACCCGACGCCACGGCTGCGCGCGCTGGAGGCGGACATCCTCGCGCAGGCGCCGACGCTGGACCCGAACGGCTCCGGAAGGGCGCCCGGTGCCCCCGATCCGGCGGCCCCCGCCGCACCTGCCGCCCCCGCCGGCCGGCCCGAGGCGGCCGCGCGGCTCTGGTCGGCCGCCGCCGCGGCGTACGACCGGAGCGTCGCCCGCGGCGCCCGCGTCCGGCTGGAGTCCACCGTCGGCCTGCTCCGCAGCCTCGCGGTCACCGGCCCCGACGGTCTGGCGGCGGCCCGGCAGCACCGGTGGGCCGCGGTCGAGGCGGCGGAGGAGTTCGGCGACCCCGAGCTGACCGCCCGGGTGCTGGGCGCGTTCGACGTCCCGGCGATCTGGCCGCGCAGTGACGATCCGGCGCTCGCGGCCCGGCTGGTCGCCGCCGCCGAACGCACCCTGGCCGCGCTGTCGGACGGGCCCGCCCACGACTCGGCGCGCTGCCGGCTGCTGGCGACGGTCGCCGTCGAGACGCGCGGCACCCGGTCCGCCCGGGCGCGGTCGGCGGCGCGCGAGGCGGAGGCGATCGCCCGTCGACTGGACGACCCGGCGCTGCTGGCCTTCGCGCTCAACGGCGTCTTCATGCAGTCCTTCGACCGGGCCGGGCTCGCCGCCCGGCGGGACGCGGTCGGGGCGGAACTGGTCGCGCTCGGCGCCCGGCACGGCCTGGCGACGTACGAGGTGCTGGGCCACCTGATCCGGTTGCAGTCGTGCGGCGCCGTCGCCGACTGGTCGGCCGCCGACGGGCACGCGCGGGCCGCGGACGCGCTCGCCGAACGCCACGAGCTGCCGCTGGTGGGCGTGTTCACGGACGGGTACCGCGCGCTGCGGGCGGCGGTGGGCGATGTCACCGGTGACACCGGGGAGACCGGGGAGACCGGAGGCGCCGGGCGCTCAGAAGAACGGGTCCGGGCCGCGTACCTGGCCTTCGCCGACCGCCTGGACGCGGCCGGCATGCCGGGCATGGCGCCGGGCCTGCGCGCGCTCGCCCTGCTGTCCCTGCACACCGTCCCGCCGGACACAGCCCCGCCGGACGCAGCCCCGTCGCACGCCGTCCCGCCGCACCCCATCCCGGCGGACGCCGTCGACCCGGAGCAGGACTGGGGCCCCTACCGTCCCTGGATCGAGCCGCTCGCCCTCCTCCGCGTGGGCCGCGAGGCGGAGGCCCGCGTCGCGCTGCGGGCCCTCCCCGAACCCCCGGCCGACCCGCTCATCGAGGTCTGCCACTGCCTGGAGGCGGCCGCCGCCCGCCTCCTCGGCGACGGTCCGGCCCTCCGCCGGGCGCGGGCCCGGCTGCTCCCGGCCGCCGCCGAACTCGCGGGCGGCGCAACGGGGTTCCTCTCCTTCGGCCCGGTCGCCGACCACCTGGCCGGCGTCGAGGAAGCGCTCGCGCCGCACCGCCCGCCGGTGGCATGACGCGGGTCGCAGCGGCCGGGTGTCACGTCCGGACGGCCCCGCCCGCCCCATGAGCGTCACCGGGGCATGGCCTTGGGTACCGGCCCACATCAACGGCGAGCAGGGCGTCCTGTTCACGACGGCCGGCCACCCGGTCGGCGCGCTCTACCCCGACCCGCTGGACGGCCGGACCCGGCACCTGCGCTTCCAGGCCGCCCCGGGACACCGAGCCGGTCCGCCGTCCCGCCGACCGGGCCGTCAGACGGTCGCGCCCAGGTACCGGCGGCCGGGTATCTGCTCGAAGATCAGGTTGGTCCGGGTCTGCGCCACCGCCGGGTGGGTGGTGAGGTGGTCCACGACGAAGTCGCGCAGCCCCTCCGGCCCGGCCACGCCGACGTGCAGGAGGTAGTCGTCGGACCCGGCCATGTGGAACACCGCCAGCACGCCGGGCAGGTCGGGGGCGGTGCCGCGGAAGCTCTCGTTCTGCTCCCGGGTGTGCGCCCGCAGCCGGACCGAGATCATCGCCTGGAGCGGCAGCCCGATGGCGGCCGGGTCGATCTCGGTCCGGAAGGCGCGGATGATCCCGCGTTCGCGCAGCGCGCGGACCCGGGCCAGGCAGGTCGACGGGGCGATGCCGACGGCCTCGGCGAGCGCGTTGTTCGGCGTCCGGGCGTTCTCGGCGAGGACGCGCAGGATCGCCTGGTCGGTGTCGTCGATGGGCGCCTGCCGGGGCTGCGGATAATTCGGCACGCCGACCAGCGTCCCCGCCCGGGCCGCAGATCCGCAAGGGATCGGTGGGACATTCCGAATGTCGTTCGGAACACTTTCGCGCGCGCGTCGGAAAGTTCCATCCTGACGCCATGATCCCCGCCGCCGTCCACGCCACCCGCGCCACCGACGACACCGTCCAGACGGGCGTCCGCACCGACGTCCGCACCGACGGCCACGTCGACGGCCACGTCGACGTCCACACCGACGGCCGCACCGCCGGTGACAGCGACGGGGAGCCGACGGGCCGGGACTTCGCGATCCCCGCCGAGGGGCTGACCGACGGCGCCCGGCTGAGCGCGCTCGACCGGATGGACGGGTACCTGACCCGCAAGCGCCGGCACCTGGTCGGCTACCAGGCCACCCAGGAGCTGGCGGGCAGCGCCCTCGACCTCGCCCGGTTCATGCTCAGCAACATCAACAACCTCGGCGACCCGTTCGAGAGCGGCGGCTACAAGCCGAACACCAAGGTGGTCGAGCGCGCGGTGCTCGACTACTACGCCCGGCTCTGGCACGCCGGACGGCCGTACGACCCGGCCGACCCCGAGTCCTACTGGGGCTACATGCTGTCCATGGGGTCGACCGAGGGCAACATGTACGCGCTCTGGAACGCCCGGGACTACCTCACCCGCCCCGGCGCGCTCCGGCCGGTCGCCTTCTACTCGGAGGACACCCACTACTCCTTCGCCAAGGCGGTCCGGGTGCTGGGCGTCGACACCTTCCACGCGGTCGGCGCGGCGGAGTACCCGGACGAGTGCCCGCTGGGCGGGGACTGGCCGGCCGAGGTGCCCTCGCTGGCCGGCCCGTCGGGCACCTCGTGGGACGGCCCCGGCGCGATAGACGTGGACGCTCTGGCGGTGCTGGTGGAGTTCTTCGCGGCCAAGGGCCACCCGATCTTCGTCAACCTCAACCTCGGCAGCACGTTCAAGGGCGCCCACGACGACGTCCGGCAGGCCTGCGAACGGCTGCTGCCGGTCTTCGAACGGCACGGCCTGCTCCGCTGCGAGCCCGCCGCCGGCGGCCCGGGGGCGGCGCCGCGCCGCGGTTTCTGGATCCACGTCGACGGCGCGCTCGGCGCGGGCTACGTGCCGTTCCAGCGGATGGCCGCCGAGGACCCGGCCGCGTACGGCTGGACGCCCGAGGCGGACCTGCCGGAGTTCGACTTCGGCATCACCCTCCCCACCCGCGAGTCCGGGGACGTCGACATGGTCTCGTCGATCGCCATGAGCGGGCACAAGTGGCCGGGCGTGCCGTGGCCGTGCGGCGTCTTCCTGACGAAGACCAAGTACCAGCTCGAACCGCCGTCCCAGCCCGAGTACATCGGCGCGCCCGACAGCACCTTCGCCGGCTCCCGCAACGGCTTCTCGCCGCTGGTCCTGTGGGACCACCTCTCCCGGCACTCCTACCGGGACCAGGTCGACCGGATCCGCCGGGCCCAGGACCTGGCCGGCTACCTGGAGCACGGCCTCCGGGCCCTGGAGGACGAGCACGGCCTCGAACTCTGGCCGGCCCGCACCCCGGGCGCCATCACCGTCCGCTTCCGCAAGCCCAGCGCCGAACTGGTCGCCAAGTGGTCGCTGTCCTGCGAGAACGTCCTCACCACCCCCGGCGACCCGACCACCTGCCGCGGCTACGCGCACGTCTTCCTGATGCCCTCGGTCGACCGCGCCAAGCTGGACGCCCTCCTCACCGACCTCGCCCAGGACCCCACCATCCGCACCCCGCACCCCACCCGCGCCGACGGCTGACGGCTCATCGCTGACCGCTGACCGCTGACCGCTGACCGTTCACCGGCCCCGTACCAGGGTCAGGAGGCTCAGGGCGAACATCAGGACGCCCAGGGGGACGTGGAGGGACGGGATGTGGGCGATGCCCAGGAGGACTTGGGCCGAGGCGAGGGTGAGGAAGCCGGTGGCGTACAGGATGGGGCGGGGGGAGCCGCCGGCCGGGCGCCAGGCGAGGATCGCGGCGAGCAGGTAGAGCATCGAGGCGCCGTACATCACGCGGGCGCCGACGCTGTGCAGCACCTCGCCGTGGGCTGAGGAGAGCAGCAGGCCGGCGGTGGAGGCCTGGAAGAGGATGGCCAGGGTCTGGAGTGCGACCGTGATCTGAAGGAGGGTGAGGCGGCGGTGCGGCGTGGTTGTCGAGGCGGCGGTGGTGGTGGCCATGGCGCGGTCCCTTCTTCTGCCTCGCGGCAGTGATCGGTAGTGTCCCGGTAGTCCGACGACGTGGGCCCGCGGAATGTGAGGCGGCACGGTCGGTGAAGCAGGGCGGTAGGTCAGGTCGGCGAAGCAGGGAGCGGTCGGATGAGCAGCCCGTCCGGGCCGGGCCGGGACCACGGCGTGAGCGCGGTGGTCGGTGAGCGGCGGCACCTGATCAACCTGGCCTACCGGCTGCTCGGTTCGCTGACCGAGGCCGAGGACGCCGTGCAGGAGACCTACGCCCGCTGGTACGCGATGCCCCGGCAGCGGCGGGAGGCCGTCGAGTCGCCGGGTGCCTGGCTGACGACGGTGGCCGGCCGGGTCTGTCTGGACCTGCTCGGGTCGGCGCGGGTCCGGCGCGAGCGCTACGTCGGCGAGTGGCTGCCCGAGCCGCTGCCCGATCGCGCGGAGTGGGCGGGCGGGCCGGTCGACCCGGCCGACCGGATCACCCTGGACGAGTCGGTGGACATGGCCTTCCTGGTCGTCCTGGAGTCGATGACGCCGGCCGAGCGGGTGGCGTTCGTCCTGCACGACGTCTTCCGGTACCCCTTCGCCGAGGTCGCCGGGATGGTCGGCCGGACCCCGGCGGCCTGCCGCCAGCTGGCGTCCTCCGCCCGCCGGCGGCTCCGGACCGCGCACGCCCCGGCGGCCGCGGTCCCGGCCGCGGCGCAGGCGGCCGTGGTGCGGCAGTTCAAGGAGGCCTGGGAGGCCAAGGACATCGGTGCCCTCGTCGGCCTCCTCGACCCCGGGGCCACGATGACCGCCGACGGCGGCGGACTGGTCGGCGCCGTGCTCCGTCCGGTCGGGGGCGGCGGGCGGATCGCCCGGTACCTGGTCCACATCGCCGACAAGGCCCCCGGGTTGACGCTCCTGGAACGCACCGTCAACGGCCGCCCCGGCCTGGTCGCCCAGCACGCCGGCGTCACCGTCACGGTGGCGGCCTTCGACCTCGCCGACGCCCGCGTCACCCGCATCTGGGCCGTCCGCAACCCCGAGAAGCTCCGCCCGTGGAGCCCGGGCCCGTCGGCGGTGGGCCCGTCGGCGGCGGGCTTGCCGGCAGCGGGCCCGTCGGCAGAAGGCCCGTCGGCCGCGGGAGGGCTGTGATGTACCGCGAGCGGGAGGTGCCGGAGGCCGGCGGGGTGCTCTGGACGAGCGCCGCCGCCGTGGCGGGGCCGCACCGGATCCTCCCGGACGGCTGCCTCGACCTGATCTGGATGGCGGGCGAACTGGTCGTCGCCGGCCCGGACACCGGGGCGGTGGTGCTGGCGGCGCGGCCGGGGGACACCGCGGTCGGGCTGCGGTTCGCGCCGGGGAACGGGCCGCTGGTGCTGGGCGTCCCGGCGCACGAGCTGCGCGACCGCCGGGTGCCGCTGGACCGGCTCTGGGACGGCGCGCTCGTCCGGCGGCTGACCGAGCGGCTCGCGGAGACGGCGACGCCCGGCCGGTTCCTCGCCGGGCTGGCCGCGGCCAGGACCCGCGAGCCCGACCCGATGGTCCGCGAGGTGCTCGCCGGGCTCGCGGCGGGCGACTCCGTCGCCGCCTGCGCCGTGCGCGCCGGGTACAGCGAGCGGCAGCTGCACCGCCGCTGCCGGGAGGCGTTCGGGTACGGGCTGAAGACGCTCGACCGGGTGCTGCGGATGAACCGGGCCGTCGCGCTGGCGCGGCGCGGCACGCCGTTCGCCGAGATCGCGTCCGCGCAGGGCTACGCCGACCAGGCGCACCTCAGCCGGGAGGTGCGGGCGCTGGCCGGCGTGCCGCTGGGGGCGTTCAGGCCAGGGCGCTGAACAGGTCGACCGGGTTGCCGTCCGGGTCCTGGAGCTGGGCATAGCGCTGGCCCCAGAAAGCGTCCCACGGCTCCTTGTGGCCCCGGTGGCCGAGCCCGACCATCCGCGCGTAGGTCGCGTCGACCTCGGCGGGGTCGTCGCAGTGGAACCCGACGGCGATGCGGTGGCCCCCGGACGGCGGCGCCCAGTCCGGCTCGAAGCTCCGGATCACGTCGACGCGGTCCCAGCCCAGCCGCATGCCGCCGGGCAGCGACACCTCGACGTGCGGCTCGTGGTCGGCCTCGGCGGGGATGTCGAGGCCCAGGTCACGGTAGAAGGCCAGCGAACGCCCCATGTCGGCGACGACCAGCCCGAAGAAGTCGATGCGAATACCCATGCCCCGAACCTACGGCCGCCCGGGGCCGGGACTCTTGAAGAAATCGGACCTCCGGACGCGTCCCGGGGCGGCCGGGCTCAGGCGGCCGGGTAGGGGATGGTGCCCAGCGGCGGGCCGGGGAGGAGGGTGTTCCCGGCGCCGGGGCGTTCGACGAAGGCGCGGGCCGCGGCGGCCTGCCGGCGCCGGGTGTCCAGCTCGTCGGCGTGCCAGGCGTCGCGCCGGGCCTGCGGGTAGTCCCACGAGTCGTCGATCAGGCTGAGGCTGGTGTTGCCCGCGCTGCGCTGGAACTCCGCCTTCACGGCGGCCTGTTGGAGCGCGCTCTGGGTCGCGGCGAGGTCGATGCGAGTGATCAGGACGCCGCGGGTGTCCGGCACGCGGGTGGGCATCGGGGCCTGCGGGAGCGGGGAGACGCCGGTGTCGAGGCGGCCGATGTTGTCGACGGTCGCGTCCTGGGCCTCCCGCGCCGCGATGTGCATCTCGCGGTGCAGCCAGAGGAGTTCGTCGAGGTCGGCCTGGGTGATGCGGATGCGCTCGTACGCGGCCCGGAAGCGGGGGTCGTGGTGCAGCGGACGCAGGGGCGGCAGGTGGAACGCGACGCAGTCGTTGTAGCCGGCCGTCACCGCGGCGTCGAGGTGGAAGATCACCTGGTCCGCCCGGCCGCGCGCGAGGGCCAGGCCGCCGAGGCCCGCGTGGCCGGCGGCGACGAGCCAGCTGCCGTCCGGGCCGAGTGCCGTGGCGCGCGCGATGACGTCGTGGAAGCCCGCCGCGACGTCGACGGGCTTCGGGGCGCCGAGGAACTGACGCGCGAACGAGGGGAGGGCGTCCAGCGCCGCCAGCGCCTGGGCGGCGCCGTCGGTCAGGTGCGCCACCAGCAGGTCGTGAACGCGGGTGGCCAGTGAGTTGACGGTGTCGACCATGGATCTCCTCGGACCTCGGTGGTGGAGCGTGAAGGGGGAAGCGTTAAGGGACGGTGTCGCTGCTGTGGTGTCCCCGTGGAGGTGACGGGTGATCGGGAGGGCGCGGTTCCTGCTCGTGCGCGGCCGCCGGTGTCCGGAAGCGGACACCGGCGCGTGCCTCAGCCCTTCTTCCGCAGCACCATGTACTGGCTCGGCTTCAGCAGGTCGGGGCTGTAGTGGAGTTCGCCGTCCGGAGACATCGTGATCAGGCGGTAGATCGACCGGTCGGCGGTGCAGTTGTCGTTGGGCGAGGAGCCGGTCACCCGGGACGCGTAGGAGACCCGGCTCTCGCTGGCGTCGGTGAGCGTCCACGCGCCTTCGCACCAGGTGCCGCTGTTCGGCGTCTCGGCGCGGATCTTGCTCTTCTCCTGGCTCGGCGCCGACTGGACGATGGTGAGGGTGAGGATGGTGACGTCCCCGTTGGCGGCCTTGCGCTCACCGACCCACGTCCCGAGGAACTTCGCGGGGATGATGCCCGGCCCCGGGTCGGTGGGGGACGCGCCGGGCGCGGGGCTCTCCTCGGCGGGATCGGTGGCGTCGTCGGTCGGCTCGGGGCTCCGGGAGGCCGGTTCGGAGGGCTCGGGGGACTCGAAGCCCTTCGAGCCCGGGGTCGGGGCGGCGGGCGCCGCGTCCCCGCCGGACGGGACGGTCTGCCCGGGGGTGGAGGGGGCGGCGGCGGTCCGGTGGTCGTTCTTCCGCAGCTGGTCGATCAGCAGGTAGCCGCCGCCGACCAGCAGCAGGACGGCGAGGAGCGCGGCCACCGGCGCGGCGTACCCCCGTCGGCGGGGTGGGGGAGACGGCGGCGGGTAGGGGCCGTAGCCGGGCAGCGGGGCCTGCGCGCCTGGCCCGCCCGGTCCGATGGTCGGCGGGCCGTACGTCGGCGGCCCGAACCCGGGTGCCCCCGGTACCCCCGGTACCCCCGGCACACCGGGAACCGTCCCCGCCGCCTCGGCCGCTCGCGCCGCCCTCGCCACCTCGGCAACCGTCCGGCCACCATCGGCGGCCCAGGTCCCGGAGTCCCCCGCGGCCGTCCCCGCCCCGTCCTCCCGCTCCCCCTCCAGGTCCAGCAACTGCACGGCGCTGCGCCCGACCGCCGCCGCCAGTGTCGCCGGCAGCCAGTCCCCGCGCCCCAGCCGGGCCGCCGCCGCGCCGTCGCCGTCCAGCAGTTCCCGCAGCCGTCCGGGCGTTGGCCGGGCGGCCGGGTCCTTGGCCAGGCAGTCGCGGACGAGGTCGAGCAGCGGGCCGGTGAGCCCGGAGAGGTCGGGCTCCTCGTGCAGCACCCGGTAGAGCAGGACGGGCGCGCTCAGCCCGGAGCCGAACGGCATCGTGCCGGTCGCCGCGTACGCGAGCACCGCGCCGAGCGAGAAGACGTCGCTGGCCGGCCCGGCGGGCAGCCCGTTCGCCTGCTCCGGCGACATGAAGCCCGGCGAACCGAACACCTGGCCGGACTGGGTGAGCCCGCTGGTGGCGTCCAGCGCGCGGGCGATGCCGAAGTCGATCAGCCGCGGCCCGTCCAGGGTCAGCAGCACGTTCGACGGCTTGACGTCCCGGTGCACCAGGCCGAGGCCGTGCACCTGGGCGAGCGCCTCGGCGAGGCCGACGCCGAGGGCCCGGACGGCCGGCTCGGGGAGGGGCCCGAAGTCCCGTACGGCGGTGGCGAGCGCGGGCCCGGCGACGTAGCCGGTGGCCACCCAGAGGTGTCCGCCCTCGGTGTCGGCGGCCAGGACCGGCGCCGTCCAGGTGCCGCCGACCCGCCGGGCGGCCGCCACCTCCTGCCGGAACCGGGCCCGGAACTCCGGGTCCCCGGCCAGGTCGCGACGGATCAGCTTGACGGCGACGGTCCGCCCGCCGGTGCTGCGGCCGAGGTAGACCCGGCCCATCCCGCCCGCGCCGAGCTGCCGCAGCAGCCGGTACTCGCCCACCTGCCGCGGATCGTCCGCTTCCAGCGGCTGCATGCCCACACTCCCCTCGCCGCCCGACCCCGTCGTCCCGCTGCCCCCCGGACATCCGGAAAAGACGCTATCGGCCGGCGATCACCCGTGGAACGGGGGTCAAGTCCAAAGAATCACCATCAGATGATCACAGTGCAACGGCTCATGTCACGACGTCAGGGCGATCCTAGGATCGCCGACACGATCACAAGGGGGCTGCCTCGACGACCCGCAGGGCTCGACGGCCGAAGGCGTGCGACTCCGGCTCGCGGACTGCACCCCCGGCCCCGGCCGGACCTGGTACCTGCCCACCTGACCGGGGCGGGACAGGACGGAGGCCCGGACCGCGTCACGCCGTCCGGGCCTCCCGCCGTCGGGGCCGCTCCACGCCCTGCCCCGTCCCCGCGCTACGCCCCGGCCCCGCTCACGTTGCCGTTGACCGCCGCGATCCGGCCGAGCGCGTCGAAGGTCACCTCGGCGGCGCTGCCGTCGGGCAGCCGGACCCCGATCCGGTCGGCGCCCGGCTCGACGGGCACCCCGTGGTGCGCGAAGTAGCCGGTCACCACCTCGTACGGGGAGTGCCCGAACAGCCCGGCACCCGGGTGCCGGGCCCGGCCGACTGGCCGATGTAGCCCGGCGCGCCCAGCACGCCCATGCCGACGAAGGCGAGCGCCTCGGCGGCCCGGCGCGGATCGGCGAACCCGGCCAGGTCCACGCCCGGCTCCCGCAGTTCGGGGACGTCGTCGGCGCGCCCGAACCCGGCGATCCGCTCGCTGGCGGCGACCACCGCGCTGCCCTGCAGACCGGGGTTGGCCCACGCCCAGAGCCACGACCGCTCGGACTCGTCGTAGGTGCCGAGCAGCCCGACCCGTACGGTGCGCCCGGCGGACTGGTAGACGCACTGGTCCAGGTCGGCCGTCCACGGGCCGGCCGGCAGCACCCGTTCGAGCGCCTCCAACTGCTCGGCGCCCCAGGCGGCGTGCTGCTCGGCGGTGCGCAGGAAGGCATCGGTGAACGTCGTCGACATCATCTGACCCACCCTAGTGACCTGGGAAGACGCCGAATTCCCGGGCCCCCTCCCACCGCCTGGCGGCGTCGGCTCCCGCCCGATCAACGGTCGGTCAGGTGCCGGGCGAAGAACCCGCGGACGACACCCCGGATCCGCGGGACCGCGACGGCCGGGTCCACGGTCCCGACCAGGGCGTCCCGCGCCTGCGCCGTCAGGAGCCCCGCCGCCTGGAGCCGGGGGACCATCGCGGCGTAGTCGGTGAAGATCCAGTGGTTGGCGTCGGCGATCCGGCCGGTGTACGTCCGCCGGTTCGACCGAGCGGTCAGCGCGGACCAGGACCGGTCGAGTTCGGGCCGTCGGGCGAACCCCTCGCTGCCGAGCAGGAGGAGCGGCTTCGCCACGCCTTCCGTCACGACCGGGAACGGTTCGGCGGCGCCGCCGGGCGCGGCCGGCGGGTGGTCCAGGTAGCC
This sequence comes from Kitasatospora sp. NPDC093806, assembly GCF_040683335.1. Classification (NCBI taxonomy): domain Bacteria; kingdom Bacillati; phylum Actinomycetota; class Actinomycetes; order Kitasatosporales; family Streptomycetaceae; genus Kitasatospora; species Kitasatospora sp. NPDC093806. The sequence continues at coordinate 31,526 of NZ_JBFBDO010000026.1, read as the reverse complement.
CTCCAGGTTGATCCCGGCGCGGACCTGCCGGTTCTCGTGCAGCACCTCGGTGACGGCGCTCCCACCGGCGGAGTGTCCGTACAGCCCGATCCGGCGCGGGTCGAGCGTGTCGGCGAGCCCGGGCGGCAGCGGCAGCTCGGCCGGGTGGCGGAGGCGGTCGACGACGAAGTGCAGGTCGGCGATCCGGGTGTCGATCAAGGTGCGCCAGAGGGACGGCCGGTCGCGCGGATCGCCGCGCAGGACCGTCGGGCGCACCAGGTCCGCCCGGAACGGCGTGACGTCCGGGAACTCGACCGCGGCCGGGTCGCCGGGATGGTCGACGAGGACGACGACGGCGCCGTGACCGGCCAGATCCTCCGCCAGGGAGGTGCCCAGGCCGCGCGGGTCGCCGCCGCCGGGGCTGAACACCAGCACCGGGCGCCGGCCCGGCAGCACGGGGGCGCCGGGGAAGGAGTGGGACATGGTGGCACCCCAGTCCACGCCCGAGCCGGGCAGTCGCAGGGGCGTCTGCGGGACGATCTGCCCGAACCAGGCCGCGGCCTGCGGAGGCAGCTGCGGGGCCGGGGACAGGCCGGCGGTGGACCGGGCGGGGTAGAGGAAGGTCAGCATCAGCTCCCGTACCGGGATCGAGGGATCCCACGGGTCGCGGCGGGAGGTGTCGACGAGGCGGACCGACACGCACCCCACGGGGTGGCGGCCGGTCGGCGCGGGCAGGGTGAGCACGGCGTCCGGGGAACCGCCCCGGGAGTCCGCGTAGGCGCGGCTGCCGCCGCTGCCACCGATTCCGCCGACGCCGCCGACGCCGCCGAACAGGAGGGCGGCGGAGCCCAGCAACACGGACGTGGTGACGGTACGTCGGCGCACCGTGAGGTCTCGGGTCATGCGCCAGAGGCTGCCCCGCCCGCCCGGGCCGGCGCGAACGTTTAGGTTGAGGACTCAAGGATGGCCCCCCGGGCGCCGTCCGTGTCCACACGCGGGGGGCCTCGTGCTTCGGATCCACTTCACGCCGGAGGACTTCGCCAGGGTCCGCCTCGCGCCCCGTCCGGCGCCGCTCCAGGAACTCAACGCGGCGCTGACGATGATGTGCCGCCGGGGCGACGACCTGCTCCACGGACCGTGGCGGCGCCGGGCGCTGCGGGCGCTCCCGAAGGCCGCCGGACCACTCGCCGACCTCGTCCCGGCCGGCCTGGCACCGGGATTCCTGGACGTGCCGGCGGACTCCCTGCCGGAAGCCCTGGAGACGACGGTCAGCGCCCCCGCCGGTTTCGTCCGCGCCGAACTGGAACGCGTCTACCGGCCCGCCCGGAGGCCGGCGCCGCCGTGGATCCACGACCTCGGCCGGGGCGACGCCGAGGCCCGGCGGCTGGTCGGCCGTGCGCAGCGCTCGGCGTTCGAGGCGCTGCTCGGGCCGGTCTGGGGGCAGGTGCAGGACCTCCACCACGCCGAGTTCGTCCGCCGGGCGGTGCAACTTGCCGAAGGCGTCGGCCCGGTGCTGGCCGGACTGCTGCCCGGTGCCCGCCTGCACGGCAGCGTCTGGGAGCTCCCGGGCCCGCCGCGAACCGTCCACCTCGGCGGGCGCGGGCTCCTCCTCCTGCCGACCTTCCACTGGTTCGACGGACCGCTGCTGTCCGACCTCCCCGACCGCCCCGACCGCCCGGCCGTGGTCACCTACCCGGCCGCCCCCGGCCTCCTCCCACCCCACCCCGACGGCCCGGCCGGCCCGACCGACCCGCGAACGCTGGGCCGGGTGCTCGGGGACACCCGCGCCGAACTGCTGCGCCTCCTGGCCGACGAGCACACCACCACCGACCTCGCCCGCCGCCTCCACCTCAGCCCCGCCACGGTCTCCGCCCACACCACCGCCCTCCGCGCCGCCGGCCTGATCTCCACCACCCGCGCCGGCAAATCCGTCCTCCACCACCGCACCCCCCTGGCCACCCTCCTCCTGGGCCCGCCCACCTGACCGCCCCCGCCGGCCGTGCCCGGCCCAGTACGCGAGGGGCGCTCCGCTTCCCGCAGAGGGCGCTCGATGACCGCGACCGCGCTCAGCCGCGGTCGGCGGCCGACACCACTCCCGACTCGTAAGCGGCGATCACCAGTTGGGCGCGGTCGCGGGCGGCCAGCTTGGTGAGGAGGCGGCCGATGTGGGTCTTCACCGTGCCCATGCTGAGGTGCAGGCGCGCCGTGATCTCGTGGTTCGACAGGCCCCTCGCGATCAGCTCCAGGACCTCGTGCTCCCGCTCCGTCACCCCGGCGAGCACGGCCGTGCCGCGACCCGGGCCCGGGCCCGGGCGGTGGGTGAACTCCGCGATCAGGCGACGCGTGACCGACGGAGCGAGCAGCGAGTCGCCGGCGGCGACGACCCGGATCGCGGCCAGGACCTCCGCGGGCGGTGAGTCCTTGAGGAGGAAACCCGCCGCGCCCGCCCGCAGGGCCGCGTAGACGTACTCGTCGAGGTCGAACGTGGTGAGGATCAGCACCCGCGCCCCGGCGGTCTCCGGGGATCCACAGATCCGCCGGGTGGCCTCGATGCCGTCCATGACGGGCATCCGGACGTCCATCAGCACCACGTCCGGCCGGTGCAGGCGGGCCAGTTCGACGGCTTCGGCTCCGTCGCCCGCCTCTCCGACGGCGGTGAGACCGGGCTCGTTCTCGACGAGGATCCGGAAGGAACCCCGCAGCAAGACCTGGTCGTCGACGACGAGCACACGGGTCGCGTCGGTCATTCGCTCCTCCTCGTGGCGTCCTGCGGCAGGCGGGCGGAGACCGCGAAGCCCCCCTCGGGGCGCGGGCCGGCGCTGAACGTCCCGCCGAACATCATCACCCGCTCCCGCATGCCGACCAGGCCGTGCCCCCCGTGGACACCCCGGTCGCCGCCCCGGCCGCCGTCGTCCGTGACATCGATCCGCACCTCGCGGGGATCCGCCTCGACCGTCACCCGGCAGTGGGCGGGGGCCGCGTGCTTCACGACATTGGTGAGGGACTCCTGGACGATCCGGTGGACGGCCAGGGCGATCCCGGCGGGCAGGCCTTCATCGGGGACCCGGACCGTCAGATCGACCGTCACGTCGGCTCGTCGGGCCTGCTCGGCCAGAAGCGGGAGGTCGTCGATCCCGGGGGCCGGGCCCAGTGGGGCGTCGGCGGTGTCCGCGCGCAGCACGCCGAGGCTGCGGCGCATCTCGGTCATGGCGTCCCGGCTGGTCTGCTCGATGACGCGCAGCGCTTCCAAGGCCTCCTCGGGGCGGTGCCGGGCGACGTGCCCGGTGACGCCCGCCTTCACGGCGATCAGGCTGAGGCTGTGCGACACGATGTCGTGCAACTCGCGGGCGATCCGCAGGCGTTCGTCGACGATGGCGCGTTCGGTGTGACGGGCCGCATGGTCCGCTTCCCTGGCCCGGCGCGCACGTACCGCGAAACCCGCCGCCCAGCCGCCGCCCACGACGCACCAGACCATCGCGGCGACCCCGGCCGCCCCGCTCCAGGTCTCGGCCGGGGTGACCACCGCCTCCCCGGTGAGGACGGCGGCCGCCGAAGCGGCGAGTGCGGCGGCGAGCGCGGGCGCGGAGCGGCGCGGTGGTTCGGCGAGGGCGACCAGGTACAGGGTGAGGCCGACCGCGAGGTACGGCTCGCGGGTGATGTCCAGGAGGGTGGCGACGACGGCTCCGGCCAGGGCCACCGTCGCGGCCGGTACAGGCCACCGTCGGCGGAAGGCGACCGGTAGTCCGACCGCGACGGCCACCAGCACGCCCGCCCACGCCGGGCCGGTGAAGGCGGGCTGGGTGCCGCCGCCGGACATCCGGGCGAAACCGGCGTACACGGTGGCGATCAGGAGCGCGCCCGCAAGGTCGAGTGCGAGCAGATGGCCGCCGGGCGGCCGCCTCGGGAGACGCATGGCCCGACCGTATATCGTCAACCGGCCCGTCCGATCAGGGTCATGAGGACCACGGTGGCGGTGACGGCGGCGGTCCAGCGCAGGACGGTGGCGCGGCGCGGTGCCGGGCCGTCGCGCAGAACGGTGACCCCCAGCGGGACGAGGGCGAGGCAGAGTCCGGCGACGGCCACGACCGACAGCGGGGTGGTGCCCTTCAGCACACCGAGCGGCAGCGCGGCGGTCGCCGCGAGCGCGACGGCGCGGACGGGGCCGAGCACGCGGGCCCGCCAGGCCCCCACGGCGAGGATCAGCCAGCCTCCCATGATCGCGAGGTTGAGGGCGCTGAACACGTGGAAGGCGCCGTAGGTCTCGCCGATGAGCCGGGTGGCGGCCTCCACTCCCTGCCGGTCGGCCAGCCGGAAGGCGAGATGGTCGACACCGGCGTGGAAGGTCCGGGCGAAGAGCCCGAGGACGGCGAAGACCCCACCCCACAGAGCGAGCCCGGGGCGGCGGCGGCCGATCCGGCTCGCGAGCACGGCCACGGCCGGCCACAGCAGGACGGTCCCGGTGGCGAACGCACCGTAGGAGGCCGCGATCAGGCGGGGGTGCTCGGCGCGGGCGGCGAGCTGTTCGGGGAAGAAGAAGTGGAAGGGGAGCCGCAGCAGCACTCCCGCCCCGAGGAGCAGTGGGCCGGCCACCAGCGAGACCCCGCCGGCCCACCGCCCGGGGAAGGGCGAATCGCCGGACCACTCCACCGGCAGCAGCCGGGCCTTCCTCGGGGCGGGGGTCTCGTGGCCGGGGGGTGCGCTCCGCGTCGTCGTCATGCCCTGAACGGTGCCGCCCGGGAGACCCCCGTCGCGTCGGACCACGGTCCATTCCCCACCATCGGCCCCAGGTCCGACCCGGTCCAGAACGGAGCCCCGCCTCCCGCCCCCACCCGGAATACGGAACGACGAAGGCCCGGACCGTCGAAACGGTCCGGGCCTCCTGCCGGCGGAGGATACGAGATTCGAACTCGTGAGGGGTTGCCCCCAACACACTTTCCAATTCTCTCGAACACTGTCCGCCGGGGTTCACGCCCGTCCTGACCTGCGGCGGAGCGAACCGCTGGGCGGCGGCTGAACCCGACTGGACGGGGGTGAATGAGACCAAAACTGAGACCAGGAGACCGGCTGGGGCAGCCCATGGCGGCCGAGGGGCCTACTTCGGAAGGTCGCCCGCGAGCCACCCGTCCACCACTGAGAGTGCAAGGGCTTCCTGGAGCCAGGGGGTCGTTTTGATGACCGTGGTGAGGAACTCGCGCGCCTGGTCGGGCGGGAGTAGCTCCGAGATCACATGACTGCCGTCGCCGAGTTGGCTCCCGCTTGCGCAGTCGATGTAGATGTCGACGAGCCCTCGCTTGGTGGGCGCCACCCCGATGAACGCAGTGCCGCTCGTCAGTGACTCGCCGACCTTGATCAAGTTCTGTTGAGGTCCGGACTTGAAGGTGGCGGCCGATCGCGTGTTGGCGGTTGGCAATGGTCCTCCCCAAGCTCGCTCGGTGAGTTCACCCCATACGCCGGCGGCGACGGTGCGGGGATCCACGCCTTCGGATGGGGCGCAGTTCTGGTACACGCCATCCGGCTGCTCTGAGCGGTCATGCTCCTTGATCCAGAAGACGCGACGGGCGAACCGAAAGGGCGCTTCGCCTGCCGGCGCGTCCGGCTTGAGCACCGAGTACCCCACCCGCCGGCCATGCCCGTTCCAACGGACAGGGCCGCGACGGGTGCCAGCCGCCACCTCCAGATATTCGCGCACGTAGTCGAAGTTGCCGATGCTCTCGGTCCAGACAATGCCATCCTCGTGTCGGATGAGATCTGGGTTCCTGTTCACGTACTCTCCTCCCGAGTGGACCGTGGCAGAGCCTGCCCTCAGTCCGCGAGTGTGAACCGTCCGGACTTCCTATCTCGCTTCCAAGTCGACTGTGCTCGGAACGGGTTCGGCGAGAGAGCCAACGAGGTAGGGCCAGGCGACTCTTCGGCCATGCGCCCCACGCTGTCAGAGCGGTCAGTTAGCGTCCGCTGCATGCCGGAGAAGCGGAAGAAGACGCCTCAATCGCTCGCTCGGCGGGCAGGTCGAAAATCATTATTCAGTTCGAGTTTTCGCTAGAATTGATTACCTATGCGGGGTCTGGAGTTCGATCTCAATAGGGCATCGCGATCAGGCGGTGGTGGGTGTGCTGCTGAGCACCTGTATCTATGAGGTACCGCGATCCCGATCGCGATGAACGAGGTTGTTGAATCCCTGTCCGCCTCGAATGAGAGAAGCCCCATTCTCCACGTCGTCCGGGTGGACAATAGAGTCCTGGATTCCCAGTGTGTGCATGAGAGATTTTACCGAGACTACCCTGGTGTTGCCAGCCCAGAGGATCCGAAAGGAAAGGGACCCATCCCTGGCCTTCCTTGACGCCTGCGCTTCCGAGAGGCCAAGCGTGCTGGCTGCCTTGCTGAAGCCTATGTGCTGCGGCAGAAGATCGGAAATCCGATAGTAGAGATTTCTGCCGTCGACCCAGGACCGCCCGACCTGTGCCGGGGCAATGGGTGGGGCGGACGTCTCGTCGCGGCGCCCATCCCGGAGCATGCTGTGTAGGCCGGTTGCGTGGTCCATGGCCCCCATCCGCTGCAAAAGGGATCCGATTCGCTCGCCGCGAATTCTCTCGTTGGCGTCCGGATCCCTTACCGTCCCGACGTCGATAATTGTGGACGGTCGAAGTGCAGGCATGTTTTCATGGCCGCTCTCTGGAATGAAAATATCCACGCTGTCCGTGCATGTTTCCGATGAGCCCGAGTTCACTAGGCTTCGCGCGCTCGCAAAGGCATTGCTCATCATGATTTCTTGCAGCTTCTTGGGTGGTGTTCCATCATCTGCGGATGACCATGCTGTCAGGAGTCCTTCTATCATTGCAGACCTGATGTCGGAAACTTCATAGTTCCAATTTCGGGCCAGCTCTTTTGACCATCCCTTGAAGTATGGGGTCAGTAGATCCAATGCGATCATCAACCATTTCTCCCGATGTTGCATCTCCCCTTCCCTGGCCAGGGTTACTACTGATTCCCAGAGGCGTAGGCTCGCCGTTGATTTTGAGCGCCCCAGGCGAACCTGACTGCGCAGCTCCTGGTAGGTTGAATGTTTCTTCATTGTGCAAGATTGAACATCGCCCACGTGTGCACATATGGGTCCCCTGCCGCACCTGAGAAGAATGTGATCGGTAATGACAGTGAAGGCGTCGGACATGGCGCTCCCTCCCCGAGTCGGACCAGGTCTCAGGGAGATCATGAGGGTGGCATCCGCTCGTTTGATTCTCATCGCTCAGATATAACCCGATCGAGTGAACTGTGCATGGTTGCTTGGGGGTCCTTCATTCATTGCGGCCAGTGAGGATCGTTGAACGCGTCGATTCTGCACTCAGCCTGACGGTGCGGCACCTGCCCTCGGCAGATTGTGGCGGGCGCGAGCTTGCCCCAGGTCAACGAGTGTTTGTGATGGCCGAGGCGGATCAAGTGGGTGACCGGCTCGTTGCCGGCGCTCCGGGCTACTCTGCGTTGCGAGGGGTCGGATCTGCAGTCGGCTCGGCTGCTTGCGTCCCTGCGCTCATTGATGCCGAGCCGGTACGCCCTGGACATCGCGTCCTGGGTGCCTGGTTCGTCCTGCGGGGAGAACGATCCTTCCTCGCGCCCGAGTTCGCCCTTCTATCGCGTGATCAGAGCGATCACGCACGCGCTGAGGGACATCGCCGCATCGAGCCGCAGGAGCTTCCGGAGCCCTTGTGTGCGGGGTCGTTCCCTCCGCATCCGGGCTCCATCATCCGGAACAAGCCCCGCGCTCCGTAGTGCTACGCCGCGCAGCGGCCTTTGCCGAGACCCGGTCCAGGTGGACCTGGAGAAGAGTGGACGCCATGGCGTTCTTGTCCAAGGAGACGTGGGGGTGCCTTCGTTGGGCCGGACGTGCGTGAACGAGACGAGGCGACCGTCGGCGCTGTCCGGTGCGGGAGGCCGGTGAGCGCCAGGGCGCCGCCATCTTGCTGGTCCTTCTCCTGAATGATCGAGTCATTCTCGCCACCATGGACGGAGCATCATAGGAGCCCGGATGAGCACCGGGCTGGTCGAAGTCAAGACCAAGTGAATGGGGCGCCTGCCCACTCCGGAGATCAGGGGTCCCCCGGCGTCGGCGGGGAGCGTTCGCGTCGTCAGCTCATGCCAGCGGCTTTGAGCAGGCTGTGCCAGTAGGGGAGGTCGCGTACCTCGGCCCTCTTGTAGACGCCGTTCGGCCGTAGCTTCTCGTACGCACGGACGAGCCGCTCGGCGGTCCGCCGCGTCAGCGCAGGCACCTCGGTGTCGAGGATCTCCTCCCACGCCGGTGCCGTTGGATCGCGTTGGTCGCAGTGCAGCCGGTCGAACGGCAGCCGGCGGGCGACCGCCCAGACCATCAGGTCAGGGGCGTCCTCCAGCAGGTGCCAGTGATGGGCCGATCGGGTCCGGAGCATCTGTTCCAGGACACCGAGGATCGACCGTCGGAACGTGATGGCGATGCGGACGCCGGTCGCCTGGGTGTGGTCGTTGAACAGAGTGCGGAACGCCTGGCTGGACGGGTTCCGCCAGATCTCCTGCCGTCCCTCGTCCTCAAGCGTGCGGTGGGCGAGGTCGGGGCCGGCCTTGTGCGAGAACAGTGCGAGTGCCGTGGTCGCCTCTCCGATGGAGTACCCCTCCCGCCGCGGCCCGCGCTGCTCGCCGCGGCGAATCCTGAAGTTGCACTGGTCGTCACTGAACTGCCTGACGAGCCTGAGCATGACGGGATGACGGACGAGGAGGTCCTGCGGCTCGGTCGGATTGCAGTAGAGGTGAGCACAGTCATACTCGCTCCGGGCGAGTTCACGGGTCGACCCAGTGACGATACGGACGTCGAGCACCGCCCGGTCCAGGTGCTCGACGGACAACTCCGCGGCGAGACGGGAGACCAGGGCAATCCGCTGGTACCCGTCGATGCACTCCGGCCCGAGAAGATCGAGGGTGCCGCTGCTCCGGGTTCCATCCGGAACCCAGAAGACGTTGTCGGCGCCGAGGACCACTCGGCCTGTGACACCGAAGGCATCCGGCCGTTCGCGCAGCACCTTCTCCATTTCCCGGTTCTGGGCCGAACCCACGAGGAACTCGCGCCTGGTGCCCATCCGCTCTGCCGAGTCGAGCGCCTCGGCGAGACCGACGAGTTGGCCGGCTGGTACGCGGGCGTCCCACTGCTCGGTGCCCAGTCGGTGCAGGAGCGTCGTCTGGATTCGGAATCCGGAACACAGGAGTGGCATGCTCGTCGGCTCCTGGTGAGCCGGGAAGGGGTGCGTCACGGCGTAGGGGTTCACGCCCCTACAACGGGCGTCTCATCGCTCAGGTGACGGGCCCTTGCACGAGGACAGGTGTGTTGTTCGTGGAGTCGGCCGTCAACCCGCGGCGAATGCCTCCGGCCCGGGCTCGGGAATGCGCCAGTCGATTCGGACCTGCTGGTTGAGGGGCAGCGAGGGGCCGCCGATGTAGATACGGTGGATCAGGTAGAGCATCGCCAGTCGGAACGCGTCCGGTTCGAGGTTCGTCACGGTGGCGCGGCTCAGCTTCATCACCTGCCGGACGATACGTGGATCGGCCTCGAGGGGACCGAGTTCCGCCACGATCTCCGGAGTAATCCGGCCGTCCTCGCGCATGGCCGATATGGAGCGGCGAAGGAGGTCCGGCTCGGCTTCGATCCGGGTGAGGACACAGTCGATGACGAACTCGTGGAGTACGTCCGCCGCGATCTTGCCGTGCTCAACGGGCTCCTCGCCCGTGCACTCCGGGCACCCGGCGCATTCGTCCAGGCCGTAGAGATCCGCCGACTCCTCGTCCGCCTGCCGGGTGGACATGAAGCAGGAGGCCACCCACATGATCTCCGGCTGACTCAGCTCCAGGTCCTCGGCGGTCGACAGGTCGGGGTCGTGCCAGAGGCGATCCATGCTCTCGTCGTCCGTCCCGAGATCCGGAGGCGGGATTTCGGAGCGCATCAGGGATGCCAGACTGACGAGATAGGGCTCCCAGTCGAGCGCGCTGTGCAGAAGGGTGGCGGCATCGGCGCCGGGGCGCTTCCAGAATATGAGGTCCTCGTCGTCACCGTTGACGAAGTGCAGGACGTGGTCCGTCGAGTCGAATTCGACCCCGGACATCTCTCCCAGGTGAGTGAGAACGGCCTGCCTGCCTCGGTAGCGCCCGACATAGCGCCGGGCTTGAGCGACGAACGACTCCATCGTTGCGTCGGTCAGCACCGCGTTGGGGCTGACCCCGATGACCTTCGGGCGGTTGAACGGGCCGGACCGTCGGAGCTGCTGTGTTGCGTTCGCCCAGAAGAGTCGCTTGCTGTCCGGGTCGTACACCACGCAGTAGACGGGGATGTTCCCGTCAGCCCAGGTACTGCCGTGGTGGCCGACGGGTACCGCGTAGCCGTTGGCCCGGCGCCACTTCTCCCCGCCCTTGACCTGCACTCTGATCACGTCGCTCGTCACGTGCTCGTCCTCGACGAAGGTGACGTAGAGGTCCTCGCCGAAGTCGTTCTGCCCGGAGATCTCCTGGACGACGTGATTGTGCTCCTCAAGGAGCGCGCGCACCGCGTTCACGGCGGCCTGGCCCACGCGCCGGCCCTTTGGGATCTTCGGCATGTTGTCTCCCCCCGGACGTTCCCCGTCCGCCTCGTCTGGGCTCGGGGCGGTTGTTGCCCTCGCGATTCTGCCCCGTGCCTCCGACATGGCACCCGGAGCCGGGAACGACGAAGGCCCGGACCGTCGAAACGGTCCGGGCCTTCTGCCGGCGGAGGATACGAGATTCGAACTCGTGAGGGGTTGCCCCCAACACGCTTTCCAAGCGTGCGCCCTAGGCCTCTAGGCGAATCCTCCGTGGGAGAGCTTAGTACATGTTCAGGGGTGCTCGCGACCACGTATCTCGCAGGTGGGGGGAGGGGGGTGCCTGCGGATCGGGGGAGGGGGTGGTGGTGGAGGGGTGGGGCCCGGATCCGGTAGTGTGGGGGTCAGCCCCTCGTGTGGCGCTAACTCTCTGAACTCCCCCAGGGCCGGAAGGCAGCAAGGGTAGGAGGGCTCTGGCGGGTGCGCGAGGGGTCTTTGCGTTTCCGGGGCCGGAGCGGGGCCGGGGTCGAGGGGCGACGCGTTTGTCCGTCCGTCCCGATATCGTCGGTGGTGTGTCCCTAGCCCTGTACCGCCGCTACCGCCCCGAGACCTTCGCGGAGGTCATCGGGCAGGAGCACGTGACCGCTCCGCTCCAGCAGGCCCTGCGCAACAACAGGGTCAATCACGCGTACCTCTTCAGCGGCCCGCGCGGCTGCGGAAAGACGACGAGTGCGCGCATCCTGGCCCGCTGCCTGAACTGTGAGCAGGGGCCGACGCCGACGCCGTGCGGCGAGTGCCAGTCCTGCCGGGACCTCGCCACGGGCGGGCCCGGGTCGATCGACGTGATCGAGATCGACGCCGCCTCGCACGGTGGTGTGGACGACGCGCGCGAGCTGCGCGAGCGGGCGTTCTTCGCGCCGGTGCACAGCCGGTACAAGATCTTCATCCTGGACGAGGCGCACATGGTGACCTCGGCCGGCTTCAACGCGCTGCTGAAGGTGGTGGAGGAGCCGCCGGAGCACCTCAAGTTCATCTTCGCGACCACCGAGCCGGAGAAGGTGATCGGGACGATCCGGTCCCGCACCCACCACTACCCGTTCCGGCTGGTGCCGCCCGGCACGCTGCGCGACTACCTGGCGGAGGTGTGCGGCCGGGAGGCGATCCAGGTCGAGGACTCCGTGTTCCCGCTGGTGGTGCGGGCCGGTGCCGGGTCGGTGCGTGACTCGATGTCGGTGATGGACCAGCTGCTGGCCGGCGCCACCGAGGGCGGCGTGACGTACCAGATGGCCACCGCGCTGCTCGGGTACACGGACTCGGCGCTGCTGGACGAGGTGGTGGACGCGTTCGCCGCGCAGGACGGGGCGACGGTCTTCCAGGTGATCGACCGGGTGGTCGAGGGCGGGCACGACCCGCGCCGGTTCGTCACGGACCTGCTGGAGCGGCTGCGCGACCTGGTGATCCTCGCCACGGTGCCGGACGCGGGGGAGAAGGGGCTGATCGACGCCCCGGCGGACCGGGTCGCGGTGATGCAGGCCCAGGCGGACGCGTTCGGGGCGGCCGAGCTGAGCCGGGCGGCGGACATCGTCAACACCGGGCTGACGGAGATGCGCGGGAACGCGGCGCCCCGGCTCCAGCTGGAGCTGATCTGCGCCCGGGTGATGCTGCCGGGGGCGTACAGCGACGAGCTGTCGTTGCAGGCGCGGTTGGACAAGCTGGAGCGGCGGGCGGCGACGGGCGGCTTCGCGACGCAGGGAATGCCGCAGGGAATGCCGCAGGTGGTGCCGGTGGAGGTTGCGGCCGTTCCGGTGGCTCCGGTGGTTCCGGTGCAGGTGGAGACGGTGGCGGCGGCGCCCGTGCAGCCCACGCCGGTGCAGCCGGCCGCCCCCGCGGCCCCCGCGGCTCCGGCCGGGCCGGCGCCCGGGGCGTGGCCGATCAAGCGGAGCTTCCCGCCGGCCGGGGAGGCGCCCGCGCCCGCACCCGCGGCGGCGCCCGCGCCCGTCCAGCAGGCGGCCCCGGTCGCGGCACCCGCCGCCCCGGCCGCCCCCGCCCCGGCGTCCGGTGGGCAGCCGTCGGCGGCGGCGCAGCAGGGTGCCGGGCAGGTCCGGCAGCTGTGGCCGCAGATCCTGGAGGCGGTGAAGAACCGCCGCCGGTTCACCTGGATCCTGCTGAGCCAGAACGGCCAGGTGGCCGGGTTCGACGGCAGTGTGCTCCAGGTCTCGTTCATCAACGCGGGGGCGCGCGACAGCTTCGTCAGCAGCAACAGCGACGACGTGCTGCGGCAGGCCCTGTCGGACGCGCTCGGCGTGGACTGGCGGATCGAGTGCATCGTCGACCCGTCCGGCGGTGCGGGCGGTCCGGCCGGCGCGTCCGGGGCCGGGGCCGGTGGCGGTACCGGGGGCTTCGGCGGTGGTGGTGGCGGCACCGGTGGCGGTGGTGGCGGCTGGGGTGCCGCGCCGGCGCGTCCGGCCGCGCCCGCGCCGGCTGCGACGTACGCCGCTCCGGCGCCCGCGGCCGTGCCCGCTCCGGCGCCCGGGCCCGTCCCCGCGCCGCAGCCGGCGCCGGTCGCGCCGGTGCCCCCGCCCGTCCAGGCTCCGCCGCAGGCCGCCCCCGCGCGGCCGGTGCAGGCGGTGGCGCCCGAGGACGACATCCCGGAGGAGGACGACCCCGACCTCAACGAGGACACGTTCTCCGGCCAGGAGCTGATCATCCGCGAGCTCGGGGCCACGGTGCTGGAGGAGATCCGGCACGGCGGGAACTGAGCCCCCGGCCGGAACGTAGGCTCGGGAAGAGCCGTAGAACCGACGTACTGAAGTACCGAAGTACCGAAGTGCCAGAAGTACCGACGCTAGGAGTGAGCCGTGTTTCCCGGTGGTGGCCAGCCCAACATGCAGGCGCTGCTCAAGCAGGCCCAGAAGATGCAGCAGGACCTCGCCAAGGCCCAGCAGGAGCTGGCCGAGACGAAGGTGACCGGTTCGGCGGGCGGCGGCCTGGTCGAGGCGACGGTGACGGGCGCCGGTGAGCTGGTGACGCTGACCATTGCCCCGGCCGCCGTGGACCCGGAGGACACCGAGACGCTGGCCGACCTGGTCCTGGCGGCGGTCCGGGACGCCAACCAGGCCGCGCAGAAGATGCAGGCCGAGCGGATGGGCCCGCTGACCCAGGGCCTCGGCGGCGGCATCCCCGGCCTGCCGTTCTGAGGTCGCACGCACGGTCGGGCGGGCAGGCGAACGGACGGCCGGACGAGCCGCACGTGTGGCCGTGACGGTCTGGAGTTCAGACGGCGGACCTGTGTGATTTATGCGGGAGTCGGGCGTCGGGCGGTGTGCCCGACGCCCGATTCGTTGGATGATGGCACCGGAGCACCCCGCGCGGGTGCCACCCGGTCCACCCGAGGGAAGGCGCGACGTTGTACGAGGGCGTGGTTCAGGACCTGATCGACGAACTGGGCAGGCTGCCCGGCGTCGGGCCCAAGAGCGCGCAGCGGATCGCCTTCCACGTCCTGCAGGCCGACCCGGTCGACGTCCGCCGGCTGGCGCACGCGCTGCTGGAGGTCAAGGACAAGGTCCGGTTCTGCGCCGTCTGCGGCAACGTCGCGGAGGCCGAGCAGTGCCGGGTCTGCCTCGACCCGCGCCGCGACCTGGCCGTCATCTGCGTGGTCGAGGAGCCCAAGGACGTCGTCGCCATCGAGCGCACCCGGGAGTTCCGCGGCCGCTACCACGTGCTGGGCGGCGCGATCAGCCCGATCGAGGGCGTCGGGCCGGACGACCTGCGGATCCGGGAGCTGCTGGCGCGGCTCGCGGACGGCACGGTCACCGAGCTGATCCTGGCCACCGACCCCAATCTGGAGGGGGAGGCGACCGCCACCTACCTGGCCCGGCTGTGCAAGCCGATGGGCCTGAAGGTGACCCGTCTGGCGAGCGGCCTGCCCGTCGGCGGGGATCTGGAGTACGCGGACGAGGTCACGCTCGGCCGCGCCTTCGAAGGGAGACGACTGCTCGATGTCTGACCGGACGATCAACCAGCAGCCCCACGCGGCCGAAACACCCGCCGACAGCCACACCCACGCGCACGGCTCGGAACCGGACGACTTCGCGGTGCAGATCGCGGACTCGGTGGAGAGCTTCGTGCTCGCGGTGACCGAGGTCGCCAAGGGCGACGAGCCCGGCAGCGCCGTGTCCCTCCTCCTGCTGGAGGTCTCGCAGCTGCTGCTGGCCGGCGGCCGGCTGGGCGCGATCGAGGACGTCGTCCCGGAGGACCGCTTCGAGCCCGACGCCGGGCCGGAGCCGGACGGCGAGCAGCTGCGCGAGCGCCTCGCCGAGCTGCTCGCGCCGATCGACGTCTACCACGAGGTCTTCGACCCGTACGGGCCGCCGGAGAAGCCGAACGCCTTCCGGATCTCGGACGACCTGGCCGGGGTGGTGAGCGAGCTGCAGCACGGGCTCACCCACTACCGCGAGGGCCGGGTCAGCGAGGCGCTCTGGTGGTGGCAGTTCTCGTACCTGTCGAACTGGGGCACGACCTGCACGGCCGTCCTGCGGGCGCTGCAGTCGCTGATCGCGCACGTCCGGCTGGACAGTCCGATCGGGGCGGCGCCGGACGGTGCGGACACCGACAACGACGGGCTCACCGACGAGCAGCTGGAGCAGCAGGCCGGCGACCTGATGGCGGCGGAGCTGGGCCTGGGCCGGTGAGCCGAGCGCTCATCCGCCCGCGAGCGGCGCGGTGATCCGCAGGCTGGTCGGCCCGGTGTGACGGAAGCCTCAGGGGTTTTCGCCCACGCGAAAACCCCCGGGAGCACCGTCCGTTCGTCCGGCGATTCTCCGGATCCGCGCCGGATCCGCCGCAGACCTGCCGGTGGCGGTGTCCGCACCCCCGTTCACCAGCCGAAACGTGTGTCTCATCATATGGAAACCGGAGGTCGGCGCACCCTCGCTCGGTAGACTGACGCGGACCGCACAACCCCCGCCACCCGGGGGTGCGGGGGCCGAGCGCCCCCGGAAACGACACAAGTCGAGGAGCGCACGTGGGCCTTGTCGTGCAGAAGTACGGCGGCTCATCCGTTGCGGATGCCGAGGGCATCAAGCGCGTGGCCCGTCGAATCGTTGACGCCAAGAAGGCCGGCCATGAGGTCGTCGTCGTGGTGTCCGCGATGGGCGACACGACGGACGAGCTCATCGAACTCGCGGAGCAGGTGTCACCTCTCCCCGCCGGCCGCGAGTTCGACATGCTGCTGACCGCTGGAGAGCGCATCTCCATGGCTCTGCTGGCCATGGCGATCAAATCCCTGGGACACGAGGCGCAGTCCTTCACAGGCAGCCAGGCCGGTGTCATCACCGACTCCGTCCACAACAAGGCGCGCATCATCGACGTGACGCCGGGCCGCATCCGCACCGCCCTGGACGAGGGCAACATCGCGATCGTGGCCGGTTTCCAGGGCGTCTCGCAGAGCAGCAAGGACATCACCACGCTCGGCCGCGGCGGCTCGGACACCACCGCCGTCGCCCTCGCCGCCGCGCTGCGGGCCGAGGTCTGCGAGATCTACACCGACGTGGACGGCGTGTTCACCGCCGACCCGCGTGTGGTCAAGAAGGCCCGCAAGATCGACTGGATCGCGTACGAGGACATGCTGGAGCTGGCCTCGTCCGGTTCCAAGGTGCTGCTCGACCGCTGTGTGGAGTACGCGCGGCGCTACAACATCCCGATTCACGTACGCTCGTCCTTCTCGGGCCTTCCCGGGACGATCGTCAGCAACGACAACCCGCACAAGCCCGAAGGGGGCGAGATGGAGCAGGCCATCATCTCCGGAGTCGCCCACGACACTTCCGAGGCCAAGGTCACGGTCGTCGGAGTGCCGGACAAGCCGGGCGAGGCGGCGCGCATCTTCCGCGCCATCGCCGACGCCGAGGTCAACATCGACATGGTGGTGCAGAACGTCTCCGCCGCGTCGACCGGGCTGACCGACATCTCGTTCACCCTGCCGAAGACCGAGGGCCAGAAGGCCATCGACGCGCTCGACCGGGTCAAGGACGGCATCGGCTACGAGTCGCTCCGCTACGACGACGCGATCGGCAAGATCTCGCTGGTCGGCGCGGGCATGCGCTCCAACCCGGGCGTCACCGCGACCTTCTTCGAGGCGCTGTCCGCGGCCGGCGTCAACATCGAGCTGATCTCCACCTCGGAGATCCGCATCTCGGTGGTCACCCGCGCCGAGGACGTCAACGCGGCCGTCCGGGCCGTGCACACCGCGTTCGGCCTGGACAGCGAGACGGACGAGGCCGTCGTCTACGGAGGCACCGGGCGATGACCCGGCGGCCGAACCTCGCCGTCGTCGGCGCCACCGGCGCGGTCGGCGAGGTGCTCCTCGGCCTGCTCTCCCTCCGCCGGGACATCTGGGGCGAGATCCGTCTCGCCGCCTCCCCGCGCACGGCCGGCCGCAAGTCGGTCGTGCGCGGGGAGCCCGTCGAGGTGCTGCCGCTCACCGAGGAGTTCTTCGACGGGATCGACGTCGCGGTGTTCGCCGTCCCCGCGGAGATCGCCGCCCGGTGGGCGCCGATCGCGGCCGCCAAGGGCGTCGTGGCGGTCGACACCTCGCACGCCTTCCGGCTGGACGAGGCCGTCCCGCTGGTGGTGCCCGAGGTCAACGCGGCCGCGGTGCGGATGCGCTCGCGCGGCATCGTCGCCTGCCCCGACTCCACCACGCTGACGATGATCGCGGCGCTCGGCGCGCTGCACGCCGAGTACGGGCTCGCGGCCCTGGTCGTCGCCTCCTACCAGGCCGCCTCCGGGCTCGGCCGGGCCGGCACCGACGCGCTGCGCGGACAGCTCGCCCAGGTGGCCGGCACCGAGGTCGGCGAGCAGACCGGCGACCTGCGCGCGGCGATCGCCGACCACGGACCGTTCACCGCCCCGCTCGTGCTCAACGCGGTGCCCTGGGCGGGCACGCTCACCGACGGCGGCTGGTCCTCCGAGGAGCGCACGGTGCGGGACGAGTCCCGCAAGGTCTTGGGCCTGCCCGGGCTCAAGGTCTCCGCCACCTGCGTCCGGATCCCGGTGATCCGCACCCACTCGGTCGCCGTGCACGCGGTGTTCGAGCGCGAGGTCACCCAGGAGCACGCCCGGGAGATCCTGCGGGACGCCCCCGGAGTGGTGCTGTACGACGACCCGGCGGCGGGCGAGTACCCGACGCCGAACGACGTGGTGGGGACCGACCCGGTGTGGGTCGGGCGGCTGCGGCGGGCGCTGGACGACCCGAACGCGCTGGACCTCTTCCTCTGTGGGGACAACCTGCGCAGGGGCGCGGCGCTGAACGCGGTTCAGATCGCCGAGCTGGTGGCGGACGAGGCCGCGCTCGGCTGAGGTGGCG
Source organism: Kitasatospora sp. NPDC093806 (assembly GCF_040683335.1). Taxonomy (NCBI): domain Bacteria; kingdom Bacillati; phylum Actinomycetota; class Actinomycetes; order Kitasatosporales; family Streptomycetaceae; genus Kitasatospora; species Kitasatospora sp. NPDC093806. The sequence goes on along the minus strand of NZ_JBFBDO010000026.1, from coordinate 13,622 downwards.
GCTTCGGTCGTCCGGTGACTCGGTCGTCTGACGTGGTTCACCGACATGGTCGCCTGCCGCCTCAGGCGGGGTCTGCGCGGTTTGTTCGCGGACCGCTTGAGGAATCCTCGCCGAATCCCCTGGAGGGGTATCCGGCCCATGCGGGAGAATGTCCGCCGGGCTGGGCAACCATGACAGGGGATCGAGTGTCCAACGGGCGTGGCGAACGTGATGGTGGGGGCAGGGGCGGGCATCTCGGCGGCAGCCGCGGTGACGTTCCCGTCGCGTGCCCAGCGGCCTGCGAATAGGCCGGACGACAGCAAGATGACGGCAGTCGCACCAGGCGCCGCTGACTCCGGCGCCGGTACCGCTGCGGGTTCCGCCGCCGGTACCAGCGAGGATCTGCTCACCGAGACCTATCAGGCCCACTACCGCTCGCTGTTGCGGCTGGCCGCGCTCCTCCTCGACGACCTGTCGAGCTGTGAGGACGTGGTCCAGGAGGCCTTCATCCGAGTGCACGCGGCCCGCCGCCGGGTGCGCGAACCCGAGAAGACCCTCGCCTACCTGCGGCAGACGGTGGTCAACCTGTCCCGCTCGACACTGCGGCGCAGGATCCTCGGACTGCGACTTCTGCAGAAGCCGATGCCTGACATGGCCAGTGCAGAAGAAGGGGCCTACGATGCGCTGGAGCGCGACCAGTTGAAGGCCGCGCTACGGGGTCTGCAACGCCGTCAGCGGGAGGTTCTGGTGCTGCGCTACTTCGTGGACATGACGGAGGCGCAGGTCGCGGAGGCCCTGGGCATCTCGCTCGGCTCGGTGAAGGCGTACGGCTCACGCGGGCTCGCGGCACTGCGGGTCCAGATGGAGGCCGGGCATGGCTGAGGACGGACGGACGGGCGGCAACGGCTTCCGGGGAGCGCCCGGGGCACCTGGGGTGCCGGGGGGAGTGCCCGGCGGGTTGTCCGGGGGGTTGCCCGGTGGGGCTTTCGGCGGGACTTCCGGTGGGGCTTTCGGTGGGGCGGCCGAGGGGGTGTCCGGCGACGTGTATGACGCCGCGGACCCGCTCGATCCGGAAGAGCGGATGGTCCGCGCGCTGATGCAACGGGCGGTCGCCGAGGTCCAGCCCGACCCCGGCGGCCTGCACCGCATCCGCCGCGCGGTGCCGCGCAGACGGGCCGTCCGGCGCGGCGCCTGGACCGGCGCCGCCGCCCTGGCCGCCGTCGTCTCCGTCCTGCTGCCGGCCCTGCACGACGACGACCACCTCGGACTCTCCGGCGGCCCCGGCTCGCCCAGCGCGCACGGTGGGAACAGCGCCACGGCCGGCAGCGGCGCCCCGATCGGCGGCGGCACCCTCGGACCCGGCCAGCCGCCCGCCGTCGGCACCGGCACCCCGACCGACCCGGGCAGCCCGTCCGGCACCGCCGGCGCCTCACCGAGCGTCGGGGCCGACACCACCCGCCCGGCCCCCGGCACCTTCGCCCCGGCCCCCGCCGCCAGCACCGGCGGCGGCGACAGCGAGCCGCCGGTCCTCTGCACGCGGGCCGACCTGGGCAACGGCACCGCGCGGCTCGGCCCGGCCGACGCGGCCGGGCGGATCTACGGCTACTTCACGGTCACCAACGTCTCCGCGCGCAGCTGCCGGCTCGGCGGGCCCGGGTCGGTCACCGTCACCGGCACCAGCGGGACGGATGCCGGGCGGATCCGGATCGCCGACCACACGGCGGACGACCCGGCCACCGGCCTGCCGGCGCCCGGCGCCGGTTCCGGGGGCTCGTCCGGTTCCGGTTCCGGTTCCGGGTCCGGGTCCGGATCGGCGGCGGGTGGTGAGGCGGGGGCCGACGCGGTCGGCGGACTCGTCCTGGCGCCCCGGGGCGGGTACCGGGTGGACTTCGGCTGGGTCCCGGACGCGGGCGGCTGCCCCGCTCCGGGCGGTTCGGCCTCGCCGAGCGCCTCCACGGGCTCGGGGCAGAGCACCTCGGGTGCCGGGGGCGGCGGCGGTACCTCCGGCGCGGGGTCGGGCACCGGACCGGGGACGAGTGGCGGCGCGGTGCCGGGCTCGGGTGCCGGCACCGGCACGTCCACGGGCGGCGGAGCGACGGGGGGCGGATCCACGGGCGCCGTCGCCGCGACCGGGGCGCGGCCCGGCGGCCCGGCCACCTCGACGGGTGGCAGTGGCAGTGGCAGTGGCGGCAGCGGTGGTGCCGGCGGCGGCAGTGTGGGCCCCGCGACCGCGGCGGCTCCGGTGGCGGGACCGACCGGGGCACCGAGCACGGCGCCCCAGACGTCCGGCTCGCCGACGGCCAAGCCCACCTCGGCCCCGAGCCCGACGGCGACCCCGACGCCCGGACCCGGCAAGCCCTCGCCGAGCGTCACCATCGCGTACACCCCGGCGCCGGGGAATCCGGCCGCCGCGAGCGCCGTCCTGCCGGGCGCCTGCGCGGGCACGGTCTACCGGACCGTCCCGCAGCCCCTCCCCGCCGCCACCCCGTCCCCGGCACCGACCCCGGGCTCGGGCTCGACCACGACGGCCCCCGCCCCGCCGGCTTCCCCGGCCCCGTCCCCGACCGCGACCCCGAGCACCGCGCCCTCGGGCGGCTGACCCGCGCGCTCGGGCGGCTGACCTGCGCGCTCGGGTGTGCGCCCAGCACAGGAAGTCGGCCGGTCCGACTTCCTATGCGCGGCGGCGACCGGTGGAGGAGGAAGTGCGGGTGGTCGGCCGGGGAAAAAATATGTCGACCGGTCTACTTATTTGTGGGTGGGCTGCGTGCTGTGCGCTGCGCGCTGCCTGCATAGGAAGTCGGACCGGCCGACTTCCTATGCAGCCGGGCCTCAGAATATGTCGACCGGTCTACAGAGAAATGCGCTGCGGCGAGGCTCTGGAGGAAGAAATATGGTGACCGGTCTACATATTCGCCGGGGCTCGCACAGGAAGTCGGCCGGTCCGACTTTCTGCTCCGGGGGGTGGTGTTCGGGGTGGGCCGGGGGCCTGGGGTCGGGCGGGGTGTGAGGAGTGGTTACCGTGGGGGGGTGTACCGGTTCCTCCTCACCCCGCGCTGGCTGAGCGGCACCGCCCTGGCCATGGCGGCCGTGGCGGTGTGCGTCTGGCTCGGCTCCTGGCAGCTCGGCCGGTTCGAGGACAAGGTCTCCTCGCACCAGGAGATCAGCCGGACGGCCGCCGACGGCGGCGCGCCCCGACCGCTCGACGAGCTGCTCGGCGCCGACCGGCCGCAGGTCACCACGGACACCGTGGGCCGCGCCGTCACGGTGACCGGCAGCTTCGACCAGGAGCACCAACTGCTCGTCCCCAACCGGACGTTGGACAGCAAGCAGGGCTACTACGTACTCACCCCGCTGCGCACCGCCGACGGCCGGACGGTCGCCGTGGTCCGCGGCTGGGCACCCGGCGAGCCCGGTACGTCCGGCACGTCCGGGGTGCCCGCTGCGGCGCCCGCCGCCGCGCCCGTCGGCGAGGTGACGGTGACCGGTCGCCTCCAGGCCGGCGAGACCAGTGGCAGCGGCGGTGCGGTGGCCGGCGGGCTCCCCGACGGGCAGCTCGGCACGATCAACAAGGCCGCACTGCTCAACAAGCTCGCGCTCGACGGCTGGTACGACGGCTGGGTGTCCGCCGACGGCGCGCCGGACGGGCTGACCCCGGTGCCGACCGTCCAGCCGCAGGGCGGCAACGGCCTCACCCTGCGGGCGTTCCAGAACCTGGGCTACACGTTGGAGTGGTTCGTCTTCGGCGGCTTCGTCGTCTTCATGTGGTTCCGCCTGCTGCGCCGGGAGTCGGAGGCGGAGCAGGACCGGGCCCTCGGGCTCGACCCGGTCCTGGACTGACGGACCGGTTGATCAGCGGGTCGGCTTCACCGGCGGCACGGCCGGTACGACCGGCTTGGACGGGACGGCGGGCACGGCCGGGGCGGACGCGGACGGCGTCGGTGGCGGCGTAGGCGCGACCGTCGCGGACGGTGAGCCGGTCGGTGGCGGGTTGTCGCACCGGCGGCTGCTGTTGTTGCCGTTGCCGTTCCCGCTGCCGTTGTTGTCCGAGTCGTAGGTGTCGGTGTGGTGGCGAGTCTTGCGGCCGCTCTTCGAGCTCTTGGAACCCTTGGAACCGCTGGAGCCGCTGGATCCCTTCGAGCCGGACTTGGCGAGCAGCACCACACCCTGTTCCGCAGTGCTGCCCGCCGAAGTCACGCCCGCCGAAGTCACGCCCGCCGAAGTCACGCCCGCTGAGGTAACGCCGGTCGACGTCACGCCCGCCGACGTCCGGAACGCCGCCTTCACCGCGGTGGAGGCCACCGGCGGCGAGGGCACCGTCGACGGCACCGATGAAGGCACCGACGACGGCGACGACGGCGACGACACGGGCGGCGGGCAGGCCGCGTCCCAGCCGTCGTCGTCGCCGTCCTGACCCGAGCAGCCGGTGAGCAGCAGCGCGCCGGCCACCCCCGCCCCCATGATCGCCAGCAGGCGTCTCACGCGTCCCCCAGTCCCTGCGCCTCGGTGTCCCTGCGCTTCGGTGTCCCTACGCTTCCGTGTCCGCCCGATTGTCGCCTACTGCCCAGCGGCCCCGGCAGCCCCTGCGGCCCCGGAAGCCCCTGCGGCCCCGGCAGCCTCAGCGGCCCCGGCCACCCCCGCCCCGAGGTGCCGCCGCACGAAGTCGATCTCCAGCCGCAGCTGCTTGATCCGCTCGTCGACGACCAGCGAGCCGTGCCCGGCGTCGTACCGGTACACCTCGTGCGGCTTGCCGAGCGCCGCGAGCCGCTCCACGTAGTTGTCGATCTGCCGGATCGGGCAGCGCGGGTCGTTCACCCCGGCGCTGATGTAGACCGGCACCCGCACCTGCTCGACGTAGGTCAGCGGCGAGGAGGCCGTCCAGCGCTCGGGCACCTCCTCGGGCGTGCCGCCGAACAGCGTGCGGTCGATCGCCTTCAGCGCCTCCATCTCGTCGTCGTACGCGGTCAGGTAGTCCGCGACCGGGACGGCGGCGACGCCGAGGCTCCACAGTTCGGGCTGCGCGCCGAGGCCGAGCAGGGTGAGGTAGCCGCCCCAGGAGCCGCCGGACAGCACCAGCCGGTCCGGGTCGGCGAGCCCGCTGTCGACCGCCCAGGCGCGGACGGCGGCGATGTCCTCCAGCTCGATCAGGCCGACCCGCTCGCGCAGCGCGTCGGTCCAGGCCTGGCCGTAGCCGGTGGAGCCGCGGTAGTTGACCCGGACCACCGCGAAGCCGTGGTCCAGCCAGGCGGCCGGACCGGCGGCGAAGGAGTCGCTGTCGTGGTGGGTCGGTCCGCCGTGGATCTCGAAGACGGTCGGGAACGGGCCGTCGCCCAGCCCCGCCCCGGCCGGCCGCTGCACCAGCGCGTGCACCCGGCCGCCGGGCCCGTCCACCCAGACGTCCTCGACCGGCACCGAGCCGGGCGGGACGGCGCCGGGCGCGCGCAGCACCACGGTGCCGGCGGTGGAGCGGACGGCGGACGGCTCGGCGGCGGAGGACCAGAGGAACTCGACGGTACCGTCCGGGCGGGCGGTCGCGCCGCCGACGGTGCCGCGCGGGGTGTCCAGGCGGGTGAGCACCGCGTCGTCCAGCCGGTACGAGAACAGCTCGCTGCGCGCCTCGTACTCGTGGTCGATCAGCAGCGAACGGCCGTCGGGCCGCCACTGCGCGGAGAGGTCGCCGGGCAGTTCGCGGCCCTGTTCGTCGCGGAGCTCCAGCGCGGTCTCGGTGCCGGCGGCGACGTCCCAGATCACCGGTTCCCAGCGGCCGGTGCGCTGGTGGGCGACGAGCAGCCGGGTGTCGCCGTCGAGCGGGGCGAAGCCGAGGCAGGACACGCCGCGCGGCTCGTCGTGGCCGGTGACCTCGTCCAGTTCGGCGACGGTCGCGCCGTCGGCGAGGCGGATCACCCGGATCGCGCCGTGCATGGCGTCGCCGTGCTCGGTGTGGTCGATGGCCAGCAGGCTGCTGTCGTGGCTGAGGTCGCCGACGCCGCCGTACTCGGCGTGCCGGTAGATCTCGACGGCCTCGGGCGCGCCGGGGCGGCGCAGGTGCAGGGTGGTGCCGTCCTCGTCGGTGGACCGGCCGACCACGACGGTGCCGTCCCGGCCCAGCGCGAGGCCCGCCTCGTAGGAGGGGGCGAGGCCGGGGACGGCCTCCTCGTCGGGGCCCTCGGCGCCCTCGGGACGGCCGGCGAACGGCTGGCGGCGCCAGATGCCGAACTCGTCGCCGTCGCTGTCGTCGAACCACCAGATCCACTCCCCGTCGGGGGACAGCTCGGCGTCGGTGGTGCCGTTCGGACGGTCGGTGGCCCGCCGGTGGGTGTCGGTGGCGCGGTCCCAGGCGTAGATCTCGTAGGTGCCGCTCGCGTTGGACACGTACAGCGCCCGGTCGGGGGCGTCGTCCGCCCAGTCCGGCAGGGAAACCCGGGCCGCCCTGAAGCGCTGCTCCCACGCCGGTACGGCGCTCTTCTCCTCGCTCATCCACCCATCCAACCCGATCGGGGGGAGGAAACGGAACGGAAGGGCGAAACGGAGCGGGAGACCCCGCCGAAGTGGCCCGGCCGTCCGCCGGCGGCCCGCCCCGTCTGTCCTCCCGGACCGGTGCGTCCCGCTCAGGTCGTCCGGCGCGGCAGCAGCTGTACCAGCGCCGCCAGCAGCAGTTCCAGCACCGCCAGCGCCCCGAGGCAGCGCCCGAACGCGGCCGCCGGGTCGACTGCCGGGGAGACGGTCGCGCCCACGGCCTGGGCGCCGCCCGCGCCGTAGTACAGGAGCCCGATCAGCGCGACCCCGAGCGCCCCCGCCACCTGCTGGACGGTGGCCAGCACCCCTGCGGCCGAGCCGGCCAGCCGCGGTTCGACCCCGGCCAGGACGACCGAGGTCACCGGCGCGATCACCAGCCCCATCCCGAGGCCGTCCACGAACAGGCCGGGCGCCAGCCACCACACGCTGCCGGTCGGCCCGGCGGCGTGCACGGCGAGTTCCAGCAGGCCCAGCCCGGCGGCCATCAGCAGCCCGCCCAGCGCGATCGCCTGCCGGCCGAGCCGGGCGGCGACGCGGTGCGCGGTGGTGGAGGTGACGAGGTAGCCGAGGCCGATCGCGGTGAACACCAGGCCGGCGCCGAGCGCGTCCAGGCCGCGGCCGGGCTGCAGGTAGAGCGCGAGGACCAGGAAGAACGAGGCCTGGCCGAGCCAGAAGGCCAGCTGGGCGACCAGACCGGCGGTGAACGCGCGGCTGCCGAACAGCCGGGTGTCGACCAGCGGCGAACCGCCCGCCCGGGCGGCGCGGCGCTGGTGGACGGCGAAGAGCGCGAGCAGCGCGGCCGAGCCGCCCAGGCAGAGCCACGTCCACAGCGGCCAGCCCGCCTCCCGGCCCTGGATCAGCGGCAGGACGAGGCCGGTCAGCGCGAGGGTGACCAGGCCGACGCCCACCGGGTCCAGCCCGGGCCGCCGCGGCGCGCGCGACTCCGGCAGGCAGCGGCGGACCAGGGCGAGCGCGGCCAGGCCGACCGGCAGGTTGAGCAGGAAGCAGCTGCGCCACTCCAGGCCGAACAGGTCGGCGCGGATCAGCACCCCGCCGATCAGCTGGCCGAACACCGCGCCGAGGCCCATGGTCAGCCCGTACATCGCGAACGCCCGGGCCTGCGCCGCGCCGGCGAACGCGGTCCGCAGGATCGCCAGCACCTGCGGGCCCATCAGCGCCGCCGCCAGCCCCTGCGCGACCCGGGCGCCGACCAGCGCGCCCGCCGTCGGGGCCAGCCCGCAGGCCGCCGAGGCCAGCGTGAACAGGGCCAGGCCGAGCCCGAACACCCGGCGCCGGCCGTACCGGTCGCCGAGGCGTCCGGCGGTGATCAGCCCGACGGCGAGGGCCAGGCCGAAGCCGGCGACCACCCATTGGACGGCGGCCGGTCCGGCTCTCAGGTCGGTCTGGAGGGAGGGAATGGCGACGTTGACGACGAAGACGTCGAGGGCGGTCATGAAGGTGGCGGTCAGCACGACCGCCAGCAGGCCCCGGGGAGCGGGGGCGACGGGTGCCGCGGCCGGGGTCGTGGTCGGGGTCAGGGCGGGTCGGCGCAGGATGGTGGACAACTCTGCGTCTCCTTCGATGAGTTGAGGACGGCCGGGCGGGCGCCGAGGGGGTGACGCCCGCCCGGTCCGGGTGGGGTTCAGGCGCCGGGGACGCGGTCCAGGAAGCCGAACACCGAGGCGATCCGGCCGTCCGCGTCGGCGACCAGCACGTCGAACCCGATCACCAGCGGCTCGGGCGCCCCGGCCGGGCCCAGGTGCCAGGTGAACCGGGCGATGTCGTGGTGCGCGTCGACCGGTCCGAGGGTGAACTCCATCCCGGCGAACTGCGCCTGGGCCGCGCCGATCAGCGCGTCGACGCCCGCCCGGCCGGTGACCGAGGCCAGCGGGTCGGTGTAGCGGCCGTCCTCGGCCCACGCCTCGTCGATCAGCTTCCGGCGGGCGGCCGGGTCGGTCTCGTTCCAGGCGGCGAGGTAGCGCTCGACGAGGTGCCGGAGGTTGTCGGCCATGGTCTTCTCCCTTGTCCCGAAGGTTCGTTGGGCGGTTCGTTTCCGCTGGTCATGAAGGTACGGACGGCGGGCGGCGGGCGAATCCGTCATGGATAGGTAGGGGTGTACGTAGGTCCCGCCAGTAGGGTCGGGAGCATGGGGACGGGGACGCTGTACGGGCGGGAGCGGGAGCAGGCCGCCGTCGACGCGCTGCTCGACGGGGCGCGGGACGGCCGCAGCGGGGTGCTGGTGCTGCGCGGTGAGCCGGGCATCGGGAAGACGGCGCTGCTGGAGTACGCGGTGGCGGCGGCCGCCGGGGCGTTCCGGGTGGTGCGGGCGGCGGGGGTCGAGTACGAGGCCGAACTCCCTTTCGCGGGGCTGAGTTTGCTGCTGGCACCCGGACTGGACGGGTTGGCGGCGCTGCCGGGGCCGCAACGGCGGTCGCTGGAGGGCGCGTTCGGACTCGGAGAGGGGGGCGGCGGGCCCGGCGACCGGCTGCTCACCGGGCTGGCCACGCTCGGACTGCTCGCCGAACTGGCAGCCGAGCGGCCACTGTTGTGCGTCGTCGACGACGTGCAGTGGCTGGACCGTTCCTCGCTGGACGCCCTGCTGATCGCGGCCCGGCGGCTCCAGGTGGAGGGCGTCGCCCTGCTGCTCGCCGCCCGGGACGGCGGTCCGGCGGGCGCGGACGGGTTGCCGCTCGCCGGGCTGCCCGAGCTCCGGCTGTCCGGGCTCGCCGAATCGGACGCGACCCGCCTGCTCGACGCCCGCCTGCTCGACGCCCGTTCCGGCGCGGGTTTGGCCGAACCCACTCGCCGCCGACTGCTCGCCGAAGCCGCCGGCAACCCGCTGGCGCTCGTCGAACTCCCCATCCCTGAAGGGGAATCCACCCCCGGCGGGCTGGCCCTCACCAGCCGGCTGCAGATCGCCTTCCACGGCCAGGTCACCGGCCTGCCCCCGGCCACCCAGACGCTGCTGCTGCTCGCCGCCGCCGAGGAGAACGGCGAACTGGACGTCGTCCTGGCGGCCGCCGCCCACCTCGGGGCGCCCGGCGCGGAGGCCCTGACGCCCGCCGAGCAGGCTGGCCTGGTCACCGTCGGCACCGACCGCCGGCTCGCCTTCCGCCACCCGCTGCTGCGCGCCGCCGTGCTCCAACGGGCGCCGCTCCAGCAGCGGTTGGCGGCCCACCGGGCGATCGGCGAGGCGCTGGAGGACGGCGACCGGCGCACCTGGCACCTGGCACTGGCCGCGACCGCACCGGACGCCGAGCTGGCCGACGCGCTGGAGCGAGCAGCCCTGCGGGCCGAGTCGCGCGGCGCCCACGGCGGCGCCGCGGCCGCGTACGAGCGCGCCGCCGGGCTCACCCCGGACCGCGACGGCGCGACCCGGCGGCTGGTGCTCGCCGCCGAAGCGGCCACCGAGGAGGGGAAGTTGGCGCAGGCGGAGGCGCTGGCCGAACGGGCCGGAGCGCGGACCGACGACGTCTTCGTGCACGCCCTGCTCGACCAGGTCCGGGCGGTCGCGCACTTCTGGCGCGGCGCGTACCCGGCCGCCTACCGGCTGCTGCTGGACGCGGCCGGGACCGACATCGAGCCCGCGCACGCCGCCCGGATGCTGCTCCAGGCCTTCCACGCCGCCTGGTACGTCGGCGAGGACGCGGTGGCGACCGTGCTGGACCGGCTGGCGGCGCTGCCGCTCGGGCCGCGGGGGCCGCTCGCCCCGTTGGCCCGGCACCTGCCGGCGGCCGTGCTGCCCGCGCTGGGGCGGACGGCCGAACCGGCGCCGGACGTCCGCGCCACCGTCGAGGCGGCGCGGAAGGCGGGTGCGGAGAGCCCGGTCGACCTGGTGCAGCTGTGCGGGGCGACGCTCGTCCTCGGGCGGGACGCCGAGACGCTGGAGCTGGCCGGTGAACTCGTCGCCGAGGCCCGGGCCAAGGGGGCCGTCGGGGTGCTGCCGACCCTCCAGTTCTTCCTCGCCGAGGCCGAACTCTTCCACGGGCGGCACCGGGACGCCGAGGTCACCGCGAGCGAGGCGTACGCGCTCGCCCGGGACACCGGGCAGGGCCAGTGGACCAGCCAACTCGCGGCGATCCTGGCCTGCTCGGCAGCACTGGGCGGGTCGGACGAGCGGTGCGTCGAGCTGGCCGCCGAGGCGCTCGCGTCCGGCTCCTCCGCCCCGGCGGCGGGCGAGCCCTGGGCGCAGTGGGCGCTCGGGCTGCTGGACCTGGGGCGGGGCCGGGCCGGGGCGGCCGCCGACCGGTTGCACACGCTCACCACCGGGCCGTACCGGCACCACGTCGGCGCGACGCGGGCGGTGCCGGACCTGGTCGAGGCGGCCGTGCGGGTCGGTGAGCCGGGGCGGGCGGCGGAACCGTACGAGCGGTTCGCCCGCTGGGCGGGCGCGGCGGGGACGCCGTGGGCGGAGGCGCTGCGGCTGCGCTGCCAGGCGCTGCTCGGTCCGGACGAGCTGGCGGAGTCCGCGTACCGAGGTGCACTGGACCTGCACGAAGGCACCCACCGCCCGTTCGAACAGGCCCGTACGGCGCTGCTGTACGGCGAGTGGCTGCGCCGCGAACGGCGGCGAACGGACGCCCGTCCGCACCTGAGCGCCGCCTTGGAGACCTTCGAACGGGTGGGCGCCCGCCCCTGGGCGGACCGGGCACGGACGGAGCTCACCGCCACCGGCACCGCAGCCCCGGCGGACACCCCACCGGGCGCGCTCACCTCACTGACCCCACAGGAGCTGCAGATCGCCCGGTTGGCCGCCCAGGGCCTGACCAACCGGGATATCGCGGCTCAGCTGTTCCTCAGCCCGAGGACGGTGGGCCACCATCTCTACAAGGCCTATCCGAAGCTCGGGATCGCCTCACGGACGGAGCTGGCAGCGCTGTTCTGACGGCGGCGGGCCCCTACTCGGCGGGGATGCCGCGGAGGAGGAAGGGCAGGTGGGCGCCGCGGGCGAGGGCGTCCAGGGCCTCGACGGTGCGGCGGTGCTGCTCGGTGTCCATGGCGTCGCGCAGTTGGGCCTGGTGGAGCCAGTGGACGCCGGTGATGGTGTGCGGCGGGCGATGGCGCGCGACGGTGGTCTCCTGGGCGGGGGTGAGTCGTCCTCCCCAGTAGACGAAGTTGACTCCTTCCGGGAGGAGTTGGGCGTCGACGTAGTCCGTCGCGAGGATTCTGCGGAGCGGGAGGACGAGGCCCGTCTCGGTCTCGATGTGCCGGCGCGCGGCGAGGTGGGGGAGTTCGTTCTGCTCGGCGCTGCCGCCGGGCATCATCAGCCCCGACTTGTACGCGGTCCCGACGAGCAGGATCGCGCCGTCGCGGTTGAGGATGAGGGCCTGGTGGCCGAGGCGGCGGCCGGGCGGGTTGGTGAGGATCGACGGCAGGTTGTGCAGCATGGAGGCTCCAAGGTCGAGGAGGTGGTCCCTGCCCGGCTCGCGCGGGGGTCGCGAGCCGGGCAGGGAGGAGTCAGTGGTTCTCGCCGCCGGGGTCATGAGGCGGCGAGAGCCGGGCGAAGCAGGCCGGGAGCCCGGCCGAGATTCCGGCGGCCAGGATGAGGCCGAAGATGAGGAGTTGGGGCCCGAGTGGTCCGTCGTGGATCGGCCAGCAGACGAGGCCGGCGGCGAGAGCACTGAGTGCCGGGACGGCGAGCGCCGTGATGACGAGCGAGAGCGGACGGCTCACGCCGCGTCGCCGGCGCGCGGCCGGCTGGGCTTCTGGACGGTGACGAAGCGGGGCTGGGGCAGGGGCTGGACGTGCTCGGGCTTGGTCGTCCACTCGCAGCCGCCGTTCTCGTGGCGGAGGTAGGCGAGCCCGGCGAGGTTGTCCATGAAGACGGCCTCGGTGGGCTGGCCGGAGGGGTTGCGGTGCGCGAGGTCGCGGACGACCTCGCCGACCTGGGGCCGATGGGTGGGGGTGGGGTTCTTTCGCACCATGGCGATCGCTCCCTTGTGTAGTCGGTTCACTACCCGGGGCAACCCACTGTGGCGTACAGTCGAAGCCGCCCTCAACGTGTCAGGCGTGCTCGGAGAGTAAGGACGCTGGTCCGTGAACAAGGTTGAGCTGGACCCGGATTCGTCGCCCGCAGCTGCGTTCGGTGCCTTTCTCCGCACCTCGCGCGAGGCCCGAGGGTGGACTCAGGACGATCTCTCGAAGGCAGTGGGCTACTCGGCGACGCACGTGTCGGCCGTGGAAACTGGTCGACGCCCGCCAACGCGCCCGTTTGCCCTGAAACTTGACGTGGTCTTCGGAACCGATGGCGTGTTCAAGCGCCGGGCCGGCGAGGTGAAGTACACGGCGCTGTTGGAAGGTTTCCCGGAGTACGTCTTCCACGAGCGCCGCGCCGTCGAGCTCAGGCTCTTCGTGCTTGGGATCGTGCCGGGCCTGCTCCAGACCAAGGAGTACGCGGCGGCCATCGCCACCGGGGCGGTGCGCCGAGGGAGTATCACGCCGGAGCAGGCCGAGGAGCGGGTGAAGGTGCTCGCCAGTCGGCAGAAGCAACTGCGCCGCGAGCCCTCGCCGCTGGTCCACGTGGTCATGGACGAGAGCTGCATCCGAAGGCCGGTCGGAGGTCCGTCGGTCATGGCCGGGCAGTTGGACCACCTGATCGCCTTCGCCGAACTGCCGCACACCGTGCTTCAGCTGGCCCCGTACGCCATAGGGGAGGACCGCGCGTTCGACCTGCCGGTGAACGTGTTGACGCTTCCCGACCGCTCCCTCATGTCCTATGCGGAATCCGCCCAGCAGGGGCACCTGGAGCGGGACAACGACGCGGTGCTGCCGGTGTTGACGGCCTACTATCAGATGCAGGCCCTCGCGCTCTCCCAGGCGGAGTCCGTGGCCGTGATTCGCCAGCTGAGAAAGGAACTGCCGTGATCGCCGAGCCCCAGTGGTTCAAGTCCTCGTACAGCAGCAACGGCGGCGACTGCGTCGAGGTCGCGCGGAACCTCGTCGCCGCTGGCCTCGTCCCCGTCCGTGACTCCAAGGACCCCCACGGGCCCGCGCTCGCCTTCCCGGCCGCCGCCTTCGCCTCCTTCATCACCGCCGTCCAGGCCGGCGAGTTCGACACCGTCTGACCGCACCCCGCCCATGAGCCCGCGGAGTGGGACGGGGGGCCGGCCCCCGTGCCACACCCCCGCCCG
>NZ_JBFBDO010000025.1:0-89595 GCF_040683335.1 Kitasatospora sp. NPDC093806 | reverse complement strand
ATGAAGACCCGGGCGGTGCGGGACGGGGACTTCTGGGTGCTGAACGGTGTGAAGCGCTGGATCACCAACGCGGGCGTCTCGGAGTTCTACACCGTGATGGCGGTGACCGATCCGGAGCTGCGGTCGAAGGGCATCTCGGCGTTCGTCGTCGAGAAGGGCGACGAGGGCGTCTCCTTCGGCGCGCCGGAGAAGAAGCTGGGCATCAAGGGGTCGCCGACGCGTGAGGTGTACTTCGACAACGTGCGGATCCCGGCGGACCGGATGATCGGTGCGGAGGGGACGGGTTTCGCGACGGCGATGAAGACCCTGGACCACACCCGGGTGACGATCGCGGCGCAGGCGCTGGGGATCGCGCAGGGGGCGTTGGACTACGCGAAGGGGTATGTGCGTGAGCGCAAGCAGTTCGGGAAGCCGATCGGTGATTTCCAGGGTGTGCAGTTCATGCTGGCGGACATGGCGATGAAGCTGGAGGCGGCGCGTCAGCTGACGTACGCGGCGGCGGCGAAGTCGCAGCGGGTGGACGGGGATCTGACGTTCTTCGGTGCGGCGGCGAAGTGTTTCGCGTCGGACGCGGCGATGGAGATCACCACGGACGCGGTGCAGTTGCTGGGCGGGTACGGGTACACCCGGGACTACCCGTTGGAGCGGATGATGCGGGACGCGAAGATCACGCAGATCTACGAGGGCACCAACCAGATCCAGCGCATCGTCATGGCCCGCAACCTGCCGTAACCCGTACGCGCCGTCCCCTCGGACGAGCCCCGGACCGACGCCGCCTGCGGCGCCGGTCCGGGCGTTCGAGGCCGATGCTATGTTCCGGCAATGAGCGAGAAGGAAGAGCAGGACCAGCCCATGAACGACGGGCCGCCGAAGCCCGCGATGCGCGAGGCGCTGGTCGCCGCCGCCTTCGAGCTCTTCCTGGAACGCGGATTCGAACAGACCACGATCGACGACATCGTCTCGCTCGCCGGCGTCGGCCGGCGCTCCTTCTTCCGCTACTTCCCGGCCAAGGAGGACGTGGTCTTCCCCGACCACGAGCGCAGCCTCGCCGAGATGACGGAGTTCCTGGAGTCCGGCACCGGCGAGGAGGACCCGGTCCGGCACGCCTGCGGCGCCGCCCGCCTCGTCCTGCGGATGTACGCCGAGCAGCCGTCCTTCTCCGTGCAGCGCTACCGGCTCACCCGCAAGGTGCCCGGCCTGCGCGCGTACGAGCTCTCCGTCGTCTGGCGGTACGAGCACACCCTCGCGCACTACCTGCGCGGACGCTTCGCCGACCGCCCGGACGGGCCGCTGCGGGCCGACGTGATCGCCGCCGCGGTCGTCTCCGCGCACAACCACGCGCTGCGCACCTGGCTGCGCTCGGGCGGGGAGAGCGACTGGGTGGCCGAGGTGGACCGGGCGATGGAGTTCGTCACCGGCACCTGGAGCGACCGGACCGACGGCGGGTCGGCCGACCGGGAGTCGGCGGACGCGGACGACGTCGTGGTGCTGGTCGCCAGCCGGCGGGCGCCGCTCTGGAAGATGGTGCAGGGCATCGAGAGCGCCCTGGGGGAGTCCCGGTCGGTCCGGCAGGACTGAGCGGCCCCCGCCCACCCGTCCGGCCCAGCGCCCGACGCGGCGACACCGGGCCTCCCGCCACCGTCCGCCGCCGTCCGCCGTGCGGGGCTCCCGGGCGCGGGCGAGACTCGGTCGCAGGACGCGGCCGGGGGCGGACCGGCCCGGGGACACGCGACGGAGGCGGACGATGCCCCAGCCGAGCGCCGGCCCTCCCCGAGGACCGGCATCCGACGGACCCGCTCAACCCGCTCAACCCGATGGACCCGCCACCCCGCCCCCCGCCCTGCCCGCGCTCCTGCGCAGCAAGGGCTACCTCGGCCTCCTGCTGGTCTCGGCCTTGGTCGGCGTCCCGGTCTCGCTGGCCGCGTTCTGGTTCGTCGGCCTGGAGCACGAGCTCCAGCACTGGGTCTGGGAGAGCCTGCCGGACGCCCTCGGCCACGACCGCGCGCCCTGGTGGTGGGCGCTGCCCGCGCTGCTGCTCGCCGGACTGCTGCTGGCGCCGATCGTCACCCGGTTGCCCGGTCACGGCGGCCACGTCCCGGTGGACGGGCTCGGCGGGCCGCCGACCCCACCGAAGGCGGTGCCCGGCGTCGTCCTGGCCGCCCTCGCCTGCCTGCCGCTCGGCGCGGTGCTCGGCCCGGAGGCGCCGCTGATGGCGATGGGCGGCGGACTGGCGCTGCTCGCCCTCCGCCCGGCCCAGCGCGCGGCCCGGCCACAGCTGGTCCCGGTGCTCGGCGCGGCCGGTTCGACGGCGGCGATCTCCACCATCTTCGGCAGCCCGCTGGTCGCCGCCGTGATGATGATCGAGGCGGCCGGGCTCGGGGGCCCGCAACTGCTGCTGCTGATCCTGCCCTGCCTGCTGGCGAGCGGCGTCGGCGCGCTGGTGTTCACCGGCTTCGGCCACTGGACCGGCCTGTCGATCGGCGCACTGTCGCTGCCCTCGGTGCCGCCCAGCGGGATCCCCGACCCGGGCGACTTCCTCTGGGGCGTACCGATCGCGGCCGCCGTCACCGTGGTCTGCGTGGCCGGCCAACTCCTCGGCCGCCGGGTCAAGGCCTTCACCACCGGAGACCCGGCCACCCCGGACCCGGCCCCCGACGACCCGACGGCGCCCGCCCACCCGGCGCCGCCCGCCCGCCCGGCGCCGACCGCCCGGCAGACTGCGGTCCGCACCGTCCTCTGCGCCGTCGCGGTCGGCGTCTGCATCACCGCCTACGCGCTGCTCACCGACCGCTCACCGGAGGAGGCCGCGCTCTCCGGCCAGGCCACCCTGGGCGCGCTGGCCGCGAACCCGGCCGGCTGGTCGGTGGGGGCGCTGCTGGCGCTGACCCTCTGCAAGACGGCCGCCTGGGGCATCGCCCTGGGCAGCCTGCGTGGCGGCCCGATCTTCCCGGCGATCCTGGTCGGCGCCACCATCGGGGTGGCCTGCGGCCCGTTGCCCGGCCTCGGCACCGCACCGGGCCTGGCGGTCGGCCTGGCCGCCTCGGGCGCGGCGGTCACCCGCCTGCCGGTGACCAGCACAGTCCTGGCGGCGGCCCTGCTCGGCCCGCAGGCACCGAACGCCCTCCCGCTGCTGCTGGTCGCCGCCGTGACGGCCTTCGTCACCGGCGAACTCCTCCGCGCCCGCACCCCCCGCCGCCCCGCCTGACCGCTACTCCGCTCCCTCCCCTTCCCCGGCCCGCCCCGCCGCCAGGTACGCCTCGACCCGCCGCTGGTTCTCCACCAGCCGCAGGCACAGGTGCCGCAGCTCGGCCAGCTCGACGGCCGAGAACCCCTGGAAGACCGCCGCCATCGCCCGCTCGGTCGGGACCCGGAAGGAGTCCAGCCAGGCCAGCCCGTCCGGGGTGGCGGTGACCAGCACGGCCCGCCGGTCCCGCGGATCGGCGCCGCGCCGGGCCAGCCCCTCCCGCTCCAGGGTGTCGACCAGCCCGGTCACGTTCCGCGAGCTGACCCCGCCCGCCCGTGCCAGCTCGCCGACCGTCAGCCCGCCCTCGGCCGCCCCGAGCCGCACCAGCACGTCCAACGCGCCCGCACTCAGCCCGCGCCCCTCCGAACCGTGCGCGCGCAACCGCTCCACCGCGTGGAACGCCGACCGCGCCGCGGCGGCGGCCTCCAGCGCCAGGGTGTCCCCCTCCCGCGTGAACGCGGTCATGGCGGCCCGGACCCGCGGGTCGTACAGCCGCCCTCCCGCGTCCCGCTCCAACGGACCGCCGTCCGGCTCTCCAGATTTATGTACGTCCTTCATCATGAAGTGATTCTCTATCCGCTTCCGGCCATCCGTCAACGGTCCGGAACGCGAAGAGGCGGTGCAGTCCCCGACTGCACCGCCTCACGCAACCCCGATCAGGCCTTCTTCACCACGCTCGACTTCAGCTGCATGGCGCCGAAGCCCTCGATCCGGCAGTCGATGTCGTGTCCGTCGACCCCGTCGACGAGGCGGATGTTCCGCACCTTGGTGCCCGCCTTGATCCCCGAGGCGCTGCCCTTCACCTTGAGCGCCTTGACCACCGTCACGGTGTCCCCGTCGGCCAGCACGTTCCCGACCGAGTCGCGCACCACCCGCTCGCCCCCGGCCCCGCCGTCCCCGGCCCCCGCCTCGCCCGCCACCCACTCGTGACCGCACTCCGGGCAGACCATCAGCCCGTTCATCTCATACGTGTACTCGCTCGAACACTGCGGACAGGGGGGAAGGTTCTCGTTCATTCCCCCAGGCTATCGAGCCCCCGAACGCACACGAAAAAGCGGACCGTGGCCTTTCGGCCGCGATCCGCGATTCGTTCCTGCTGGTGTCCGAGGGGGGACTTGAACCCCCACGCCCGATAAAGGGCACTAGCACCTCAAGCTAGCGCGTCTGCCATTCCGCCACCCGGACTAGGTGTGTTGTCTTTGCGGCTTCCTTCTGTTCGTCGGCCGCGCTGACAGATGTAACTGTAGCAGTGATCTGCGGTGGGTCCCAAAACGGCTCCGGATGGGGGAGTGGGGGTTGCGGGGGTGTGTCGTCGTGTTTCGTGGGGGTGGATCCGGGTCGGGGGCTGGGAGAGGATGGGTGGACGTGCTCGTGCGACCCGGGTGCAGGTCCCGGGATGGCGCGCTGGGGTGCCGGTGCGGGCCAGAGACGAGGAGTGACCGTGAGCGAGCGGAGCGAGTCGGCGGGGCGGGCGGCGGCGCCGAAGGTGACGGCGGAGTCCGAGGTCGCCGAGATCTGCCGCGATCTGATCCGGATCGACACCAGCAACTACGGCGACGGTTCCGGCCCGGGGGAGCGGAAGGCCGCCGAGTACGTGGCCGAGCAGCTGGCCGAGTTCGGCCTCGAACCGCAGATCTTCGAGTCGGCCAAGGGCCGGGCGTCCACGGTGGTCCGGATCGAGGGCGAGGACCGGTCGCGTCCGGGCCTGCTGATCCACGGGCACACCGACGTGGTGCCGGCCAACGCCGCGGACTGGACGCACCACCCCTTCTCCGGGGAGATCGCGGACGGCTGCGTGTGGGGGCGCGGCGCGGTCGACATGAAGGACATGGACGCGATGACCCTGGCGGTCGTCCGGGACCGGCTGCGGACCGGGCGCAAGCCCCCGCGCGACCTGGTGCTCGCCTTCCTCGCCGACGAGGAGGCGGGCGGCACCTACGGCGCCCGGTACCTGGTGGACAAGCACCCGGGGCTGTTCGAGGGCGTGACCGAGGCGATCGGCGAGGTCGGCGGCTTCTCCTTCACGGTCAACGACAAGACCAGGCTCTACCTGGTGGAGACGGCCGAGAAGGGCATGCACTGGATGCGGCTCACGGTCGAGGGCCGGGCCGGGCACGGGTCGATGGAGAACGACGACAACGCCATCACCGAGCTGTGCGAGGCGGTGGCCCGACTGGGGCGCCACCAGTTCCCGCTGCGGATCACCAAGACCGTGCGGGCCTTCCTGGACGAGCTGTCGGACGCGCTCGGCGTCGAGCTCGACCCGGAGAACATGGACGAGACGCTCCGGGTGCTCGGCGGCATCGCCAAGATGATCGGCACCACGCTGCGCAACACCGCGCAGCCGACCATGCTCGGCGCCGGCTACAAGGTGAACGTGATCCCCGGGCAGGCCACCGCGCACGTGGACGGGCGCTTCCTGCCCGGCTACGAGGAGGAGTTCCTGGCCGAGCTGGACAGCGTGCTGGGCCCGCGGGTGAAGCGGGAGAGCCTGCACTCGGACAAGGCGATCGAGACCGGCTTCGACGGCGCCCTGGTCGAGGCGATGCAGACCGCGCTGCGGGCCGAGGACCCGATCGCCCGCGCCGTCCCGTACTGCCTCTCGGGCGGGACGGACGCCAAGTCGTTCCAGGACCTCGGGATCCGCTGCTTCGGGTTCGCCCCGCTGCAGCTGCCGCCGGAGCTGGACTTCGCCGGGATGTTCCACGGCGTCGACGAGCGGGTGCCGGTGGACGGGCTGAAGTTCGGCGTGCGCGTGCTGGACCGGTTCATCGACGCCTGCTGACCTGCGGGGACGTCGAGCGGCGGCCCGTTCCCGGGGGTTCCGGGGGCGGGCCGCCGTCGTTCGCGCATGCCGGGACGACAGATCGATTACCCGTTCGTCGTATCACCGTTGCGGGTGAATGGGACGTCTGTTCCGTACCCCGTTTGCCGCAACGGTCGTTCCTTCCTGTGACGGCCCGGAGCCGATTTCCGGGTGTTCATACAGGAGGAATGATGAAGGTCAAGAAGATCGCCGCCGTGACCGCCGCCGCCGGTGGCCTGGTGCTCGCCGTCTCCGGTGTCGCGTCCGCTCACGGCGGGGCCGGCGCCGAGGGTGTCGCGGCCGGTTCCCCGGGCGTGGTGTCCGGCAACCAGATCCAGATCCCGGTGCACATCCCGGTCAACGTGTGCGGCAACACCATCAGCGTGATCGGCGTGCTGAACCCGGCGTTCGGCAACCACTGCGCCAACGTCTGAGCCCGTTTCGGTCGTTGAGCCGGGCCCCCGGGCGGCGTACGCGCCGTGCCGGGGGCGCTTGTTTACCGGCACCCGCCCTGCGGTTGTCCCATGACATCCCTCGAAAGAGTGAATGAGGGCCGCATGGGTCAACCTCCTTGGGGGTTTCTTCGTTCTCTCCCATGCAGCCGAGGACCTCTCCGCTTATTCGGAAATTCCGACTTTCGGTTGGTCATCACGTCGTCTCGAAATGTCAGGGGAAAATATGAGGACTGCAGCCAAGAAGGGGCTCCTCACGGCCGTGGCCACCGGCAGTGTGCTGGCCTCGACCGCCGGCTACGCCTACGCGGGCTCCGGGGCGGAGGGCGTCGCGGCGGGTTCGCCGGGCGTGGCCTCCGGCAACTCGGTGCAGGTGCCGGTCGAGGTACCGATCAACGCCTGCGGCAACACGGTCGACGTGATCGGCGCGTTGAATCCGGCGTACGGCAACAACTGCGCCAACGCCTCCGGGCATTCGGCCGGCGGGCACGCGGGCTCCGCCGCCTCGGGTGCCCACGCGTCGGGGACGGCCGCCAACTCACCCGGCGTGGCCGCCGGCAACAGCGTCCAGGCCCCGGTGCACATTCCGGTCAACGCCTGCGGCAACTCCGTCGACGTGGTCGGCGCGGCCAACCCCGCGTTCGGCAACGACTGCGCCAACGTGGCGGCACCGGCGCACACCCCGCCCGCCACGCCGGACGACGACTGCCCGGACGACCACGGCCCGCACAACCCGCCGCCGCCCGCCACCGCGCACCCGTCCACGCCGCCCACGGGCTCCACCCAGAGCCCGAGCAGCGGGCAGACCACCCCGGGCGGCCCGCGCACCGGCAGCCCGACCGCCGTCCCGCCCGGCAGTTCCGCCAACGGCGCGTCCGCCACCCCGGGCACCGCCTCGCCGGCGGGCCAGGCGAGCCCGAGCGGCCAGGCCCGCCCGGCCTCCGCGCGGACCGGCACCCCGTCCGCCGCGCCGGCGGCCGCCGCCGGCGACCAGCTGGCCTCGACCGGCGCCGGTGGCACCGAGCTGCTCGGCGCGGCCGGTCTCGCGCTGCTGATCGGCGGCGGGGTGCTCTACCGCCGAGCCCGCGCGGGCGCCGCCCGCTGAGCCGACGCCGCACCGGCTGAGCGCGTCCGCCTGGCGTAGGCAACCGCTCAGCCGCCGCGCCCCGGCCACAAAGCCGCGTGCCCGCGACCGCCGTCCGGACGGCGGTCGCGGGCACGCGTGTGAAGCAGAAGCAGGGGAGCGAAGAAGAGGTCGTCCGGCCGGCGGGCGGCCGCCGTCACCAGCTCCGTACCTGCCGGATGATCCGCCGGCGCAGCAGCACCGTCCGGCTGCCGTCCGGGAACAGGCTGAGCCTGTCGAGTTCCCAGTGCCCGTACTCGGCGTGGTCGGTGAGCAGTTGGCGTGCCGCGTTGCGGGACGTCCCGCGCGGCATGCGCAGTGACTGGTACTCGTACTCCGGCTGCCGGACCGGCTTCGGTGGGGTCAAAACGCTCCTCCTGTGGGACGCCTGCGGGCAAGCCTACGGCCTGCCTCCGACAACTGGCCCGGGTATTTTCGGCCGCCCGGGCCGGGACTCCACTGACAGTGCATCAGCTCTGTTGCTCCAGGGGACGACATACCCCGAACGCGCCCCGCGAAGCGACACCCGGACGGGTCCCGCCGCCGGTCGCCGCCGGTCCGCGGTGGTTCGCAGATGGTCCGAAGGCGGTCCGCGGACGGTCCGGGTCCGGCCGATCGGGGTGGACAGAACCACGCGGACCGGACATCGGGGGGGAAGTTGCGGTGAAATCGCGGGTGTAGGTGACAACCGCTGTGCGTACCGGCACCGAGGGGAGATAGCGTCTGCACCATGTCTGATGCCGCGCAGCCCACCATTGCCGAGGTACGCGCCGCCGCCGAGGCGGTCAAGGCCGCCATCGACCGTCATCTGGAAGCGGTGTCGAGCCCCAGCGCAGCGGACGATTCCGCTGTGTCCACCGCCTACGAGCAGCTGGCGACGGCGGCCATCGCGTACGACCAACTCCTGTACGAGGTCTACGACGAGGTCACCCCCTTCGAGGTCCCCGGTGACGAGGGTCCGGGCGGGTACCACGGTCCCGAACAGCCCGAGGCGATCAGCGTGCTGATCCGCCGTGACTACCACGTCGTCGACCCGAAGCGGCTGCGCGCCCAGGCCGAGCGGCTGGACGACTCGCTCACCCCCGGTGGCGGCTCGGACAGTGGTGGGGTGAACGCCGCGATCGGCGTGCTGTTCGGCGAGTTCGAGCCGGATGAGATCGCCGCCCGCAGCGAGGAGTTCGGGCTGGAGGAGGCCGACTCCACGCTCTGGGTGGCGGCCGCCGAGCCGACCGAGCCGGGGGAGTGGCTGCCCGAGCCGTTCGAGCACGCGGATCCGCAGCTGCTGATCTGCCGCTTCGACGTGAGCGAGGTCTACGACGACGAGGACCTCGACGACTGAGGCTGACGACTGACGACTGAGCACGCTGCGCCGGGGCGGCGCCGGGGGAGTCCTCCCGGCGCCGCCCCGGCGTCCGTCGTTCTGCGCGCGGCGGCGGCGGCGGGCGTGGAGCCGGCGCGGGAACGTTTCGGCGAGCGCATGATTTCGGACGTTCCTCCCACCAGGGGGACGGGGATCGGTCTCCGCCCTCGGCCGGACCGGTGAGATGAGTCCCACGTTTGCGCTCCGGCAGGCCTCGGAACCGGCCGCGAACGACGGGAGGGCCCCCTCGGCGGCGAGGGGGCCCTCCCGGGCGGGAAGCGGGCGGTCAGTAGGACTCGGCGGCGTTCTCGGCGAGGATCGCGCGCAGGCGGGTGGTGCGGGGCGCGGCCGGGCGCTCGGCGACGGCCTGGGGGAGGGCCGGACCGGCGGCGTGGACCACCGAGAGGTGGCGCTCGCCGCGGCCGAACGCGGTGTACACCCACTGCCGGGTGAGCGCCGCGGCGGCGTCCTCCGGCAGGACGACCACGGCGCCCGGCCAGCGGCGGCCGACGGCCTGGTGGACGGTCAGCGCCCAGCCGTGCCGCAGCCGGCCGGCCTCCGCGGGCGGGACGGTGCGGCGGGTGCCGTCCGGGTACTCCAGGTGGAGGCCGCTGGCGTCGCCGTCGACCACCCGGGCGAGCCGGGTGTGACCGGGCGCGGGCGAGTCGGCGACCCGGTCGCCCGGGTCGAAGCCGGCGAACCGGCCCGGGCCCGGGTTCAGCCGGGCCTTGGCGGCGGCGTTCAGTGCGCGGGTGCCGGCCCCGCCGCCGTGACCGGGGGTCAGCAGCACGACCTGCTCGGCCGGGATGCCGAGCGCGCGCGGGATGGAGTCGGTGAGCAGCTGGATGGCCCGGTGGACGGCCTCGCCGGCGTCCTTGGCGGTCAGGATGACCACCTCCTTGTCGGGCGCCTCGACCGGCTGGAGCTCGCCGATGCCGACGCCGGAGACCAGCTCGCCGATCGGGCCGAAGTCCGGGGTGCGGGAGGCGACGGCCGGGCAGGCCTTGGCGGCGAGCAGGTCGGCGAAGAACCGGCCGGGGCCGGCCGACCAGAGCTGGCCCGGGTCGCCGCTCAGCACCAGGCGGGTGCCGTCGGCCAGTGACTCCAGCAGGGTGGCGGCCAGTTCGACGTCCAGCAGCGGGGCGTCCAGAACGATCAGCACGTCGAGCGCGAGGGTGCCGTCGGCGGCCCGGCCGGGACCGGCGGCACCGGCGAGCAGCTCGGCCAGGGCCACGACCGGGACCGGGGCGGCGGCCTCGGCGAGCGGGGCGAGCGCGGCGAAGGAGTCCCGGCCCTGCTGGGTCCAGGTGGCGGCCCAGGCGCGCAGCCCGAGGCCGGTGGCGGCGGCCAGCAGAGCGGCCGGTTCGGCGCGGGCGGCCTCACCGCCGGTGTGCACGACGAGCGGGCTCCCGGCGGCGGCCCGGATCAGCGCGGTGGCGGAGGAGGACGGGGCCGCGACGGCGGCGGCCTCCCAGGCGGCCGGGCCCGGGTCGACGGGGGCGGCGCCGGTGGCCTCCTCGGCGGCGGTCTCCTCGTCGGAGGCGGCCTCCGCGGGCTCCTCCTCGGCAGCGTCCCCGGCGGAAGCGTCCTCCTCGGCAGCCTCCTCCTCGGCAGCGTCCTCGTCCGGGTCCTCGCCGGGTACGAAGGTGGACAGCAGTCGGACCAGTCCGTCGGCCAGGCTCTCCTCGGCCAGCGCCAGGCGCTCCAGCGCGAGCAGGGTCCGGGTCGGCGGTTCGTCCTCCTCGTCGCCGCCCGCCGCGTGCGCCTCGGCGCCCGTGAGCTCCTCCTGGAACGGCATCGCCCGGCCGTCGAGCACGGCGGCCTGGACGGCGGCGGCGGAGTCCGGCACCCCGAGCCGGTCGAGCCCGGCGGTCACCTCGCCGATCTCCAGGGCGGAGTGGCCGCGCAGGGCCGCCTGCTCCAGCAGCCAGCCGACCAGCGCCTGGGCGCGGCGCTGGTCGCCGGGGCCGGCGGCGGGGCCGAGCAGGCCGCGGGCGAAGCCGTCCGCGTGCTCGGGTCGGACGCCGGGCAGGGTGAGCACGGCCCACGGGTCCTCGCGCAGCTGCTCGGCCGCGCCGTCGCCGAACACGGACACCGCGGGGCCCGCCAGGTCGGCGGGGGCGCCACCGGCGGTGAGCACCTCGGCGGTGGCCTTGAGGGCGAGGGCGCGCTGCTCGTCGGTCGCGGGCCGCTCGACCGGCGCGGCCGCCGCGACCGGCGCCACCCCGCCGTCCGCCGCCTCGACGGCCGCCGACGCGACGTCACCCGCCGGGCGGGCACCCCCCTCGGCGGATCGGCCGACCGACCGGACCCGCTCCGCCAGCGCCGCGACGGCGGCCGCCTTGTCGGCCTCCTCGGCCTTGCGGGCCGAGTCGGTGGCGTCGGCATCGGCGGACTCGGACGCGTCAGCCGACACAGCAGCGTCGGCCGAGTCGGCCAGGTCACCCGAGCCACCCGGCTCGGCCAGGCCACCCGAGTCACCCGGCTCGGCCAGGTCACCCGAGCCACCCGGCCCGCCCGGCTCCGCCTGGCCGGGCAGCGCCGCGCCGACACCGTCGGGGGTCGTCGAGGTCTCCTCCGGAGCGCCGTTCTCCGCGTCAGTCATCGTCCGCTCCACAAAAGCTCAACTCCACTGCTGGGCGCCGGCCGCCCCGTGGTGCGGGCGGTCGGCAGGGTCGGGCCGGTCCGGGCCGCGCGGGGGCGGCCGGGCCGGCGGTCGGTCGGGTTCGGGCAGGCACGGCTCACGGGGGCGGGCGGGCCGCCCCGGCCGGTCAGGCCGTCACAGCTCGCTCCACCCCTGGTCGGGGTAGCGGTGGACCGGCGCCGAGATGTCGTCGAGCGCACCGCGGATCTCCTCCGGAAGCGTAAGCGCCTCCACCGACAGCGCCGACTGCAGCTGGCCGACCGTCCGCGCCCCGACCAGCGCGCTCGCCACGCCCGGCCGGTCCCGGACCCAGGCGAGCGCGACCGCCAGCGGGCTGCTGGCCAGTCCGTCGGCGGCGGTGGCCACGGCGTCCACGATCCGTCGCGCGCGCTCCCCGAGGTAGGGCTGGACGAACCCGGACAGGTACGGCGAGGCGCCGCGCGAGTCCTGCGGGACGCCGTGCCGGTACTTGCCGGTGAGGACGCCGCGGCCGAGCGGCGAGGAGGCGAGCAGGCCGACGCCGGCGTCCCGCGCGGCGGGCAGCGCCTCCCGTTCGATGCCGCGCTGGAGCAGCGAGTACTCCAGCTGCGCCCCGGCCAGCGGCACCCGGCCGTGGTGGGCGTTCTGCCAGGTGGCGGCCTTGGCGAGCTGCCAGCCGCTGTAGTCGCAGACCCCGACGTAGCGGGCGCGGCCGGAGGAGACCGCGATGTCCAGGGCGGTGAGCGTCTCCTCGACCGGGGTGGCCGGGTCGAAGGCGTGCACCTGCCAGAGGTCGACGTAGTCGGTGCCGAGCCGGCGCAGCGAGGCGTCCAGGGCGGTGAGCAGGTGGCCGCGCGAGCCGTCGAAGCGGCGGCCGGAGGCGGGGGCGCTGCCGGCCTTGGTGGCGATGACCAGGTCGGAGCGGGGGACGAGGCTGTCGGTGAGCCGGGAGAGCAGGTACTCGGCGTCGCCGTCGGCGTAGACGTCGGCGGTGTCGACCAGGTTGCCGCCGGCGTCGACGAACTCCTTGAGCTGCTCGGCGGCCTCCTGCTCGTCGGTGTCGCGGCCCCAGGTCATGGTGCCGAGACCGAGCCGGGAGACCTGCAGCCCGGTGCGGCCGAGGTGACGCTTTTCCATCGGACGAGCCCTCTCACCGGCCGGAGCGGCCGAATGTGCGGTGACGGCGGACGAAGCTGGACGGGGGCAAACGCGCAGGTGGGGCGCGGCACCCCCACGTCGGCTGAGCGTAGCGGCCGGTGCCCGGGCAGGGGTGCCGACCCGCAGGACGAGGACCGCCCCCCGCGCGGGGGCGGATGCCGTCCGGAATGTGACCCGGGCCACCACTACTGACCAGTAGCATTGCGACCCACCCTCGCGGGACACCGGAACACCCGACTGGAAGGCAGTGCCCATGCGACTCGGCATCAACCTCGGCTACTGGGGACTCGGCATGGACGCCGACAACATCGCCGTCGCGCAGGAGGCCGACCGGCTCGGCTACTCGGTCTGCTGGGCCGCCGAGGCGTACGGCTCGGACGCCGCCACCGTGCTCTCCTACGTCGCCGCCAAGACCGAGCGGATCGACGTCGGCTCGGCCATCTTCCAGATCCCGGCCCGCACCCCGGCGATGACCGCGATGACCGCGGCCACCCTGGACACCCTCTCCGGCGGCCGGTTCCGGCTCGGCCTGGGCGTCTCCGGCCCGCAGGTCTCCGAGGGCTGGTACGGCGTGAAGTTCGACAAGCCGCTGGCCCGCACCCGCGAGTACGTGGAGATCATCCGCAAGGCGATGTCCCGCGAGCGGCTGGTCCACGACGGTGAGCACTGGACGCTGCCGCTGCCCGGCGGTCCCGGCAAGCCGATCAAGCTCACCGTGCACCCGGTGCGCGAGCACATCCCGCTGTACATCGCCGCGATCGGCCCGAAGAACCTGGAGCAGACCGGCGAGATCGCCGACGGCTGGCTGGGCATCTTCTTCTCCCCCGAGCACGCGGCGCTCTCGCTCGACCCGCTGAAGGCCGGCCGGGCCAAGGCCGGGGCCGAGGCGGGCCGCGAGTTCGACGGCTTCGACCTCTGCCCGACCGTCGCCATCGCGGTCGGCGAGGACATCAAGGCGGGCGTCGACTCCCAGCGCGGCTACACCGCGCTCTACATCGGCGGCATGGGCAGCAAGGAGAAGAACTTCTACAACCAGCTCGCCCGCCGGATGGGCTACGAGCGGGAGGCCGACGAGATCCAGGAGCGCTACCTGGCCAAGGACTACGCCGCCGCGGCCGCCGCCGTCCCGCACGACCTCATCGACGCCACCTCGCTGATCGGCGACACCGCCCGGATCGCCGACCGGATGCAGGCGTACGCGGACGCGGGCGTCACCACCCTCACCCTGGCCCCGGCCGGCTTCACGCTCGACGAGCGGCTCCAGGCGCTGCGCACCGGCGTCGAGGCGCTGGAGCTCGCCGGGCTGGCCTGACGCCCCGGACGAAGGCCCGGGCGGGCGGGAGGTCCGCCCGGGCCGGCGCTCGCGGGCGCCGGTGCGCCTCGACGCCGGTGCGCGGCGGCCCGTCAGAGCCAGTCGTGCCGCTTGAACACCCGGTGCAGCAGCACGCAGACCACCACCATCACCGCGACCGCCGCCGGGTAGCCCCAGGGCTGGCGCAGTTCGGGCATGTCGTCGAAGTTCATGCCGTAGACACCGGCGATCATCGTCGGCACCGCGGCCAGCGCCGCCCAGGCCGAGATCTTCCGCATGTCGTTGTTCTGCTGGACGCTGACCTGCGCCAGGTTGGCCGCCAGGATGTCGGAGAGCAGCCGGTCCATGCCCTCCACCTGGTCGTTGGTCCGGGCCAGGTGGTCGGCGACGTCCCGCAGGTAGGGCAGTGCCTCCGCACGGACGAACGGGACGCCGCCGCGCTCCAGCCGCAGCATCGGGTCGACCAGCGGGCCGGTGGCGCGGCGGACGGTCACCAGCTGGCGCTTGTAGCCGTAGATCCGGCTCGCGATGTCGCGGCCCACCCGGCCGGGGGCGAACACGTCGGCCTCCAGCTCGTCGAGGTCCGCCTGGAGCCCGACGGCCACGTCCACGTACCCGTCCACCACCATGTCGCAGACCGAGTGCAGGACGGCACTCGGGCCGTACCTGAGCACCTCGGGCCGGCGCTCCAGCTCGGAGCGCAGCTCGCCGAGCGGGCTGTCGGCGCCGTGCCGGACGGTCATCACGAAGTCCTCGCCGACGAAGAGCATCACCTCGCCGCTGGTCACGGCGTGGCCGCCGGGGTGGTAGCCGAGCGTCTTGAGCGCGACGAACAGCGAGCCCTGGTACGCCTCCACCTTGGGGCGCTGGTGGGCGCTGACGGCGTCCTCGACGGCCAGCGGGTGCAGGCCGAACTCGGCGCTGACCTGGTCGAGTTCCTCGGCCGTGGGCTCGAACAGGCCTATCCAGACGAAGCCGCCCCGGCCCGCCTTCCGCGCGGCGGCGAGGCTGCCGGCGGGATCCGCGGGCGTCGCGACCGGGCGGCCGTCGCGGTAGATGGCGCAATGGACGATCATGCGGGACATTCTGACCCCTGCCGGGCACCCGCAACATCCACCGCGACGGCGGTTCGCACCGCGACGGTTCCGGCCGCGCCGTCGACCCGGACCCCGCTCCGCAACCCGACCTGCACCCCGCTCCGCAACCCGCTCCGCACCCCGATCCGCATCCCGATCCGGGACCCGAACGGGACCGCGACCAAGATCCCCGACCGGGCCCGCCCCGGCGCGGGAGGCCGTAGGGTAGGCCCCATGCCCACCCTGCTGCTCGTCCGCCACGGCCGCTCCACCGCGAACACCGCCGGGATCCTGGCCGGTTGGACGCCCGGAGTGGACCTCGACGACACCGGGCGCGCGCAGGCCGCCGCGCTCGCCGACCGGCTCGCCGGGATCCCGCTGGTCCAGGCGGTCAGCAGCCCGCTGGAGCGCTGCCGGCAGACCCTGGCGCCGCTGCTGGCCGCCCGGCCCGGCCTGGCCGGCCCCGAGCGGGGCGGTTCGGCGGCGGGCGAGCCCGCGCTGGACGAGCGGCTCGGCGAGTGCCACTACGGCGACTGGACCGGCCGGCCGCTGGCCGAGCTGGCGAAGGAGCCGCTCTGGCGCACCGTCCAGGACCACGCGGCGGCGGCCGCCTTCCCCGGCGGCGAGTCGCTGCGCGAGCTGAGCCACCGCACGGTCACCGCGGTCCGCGAGTGGAACGAGAAGGTCGCCGCCGAGCACGGCGAGGACGCGGTCTGGGTCGCCTGCTCGCACGGCGACGTGATCAAGGCGGTGGTGGCCGACGCGCTCGGCCTGCACCTGGACCACTTCCAGCGGATCAACGTCGACCCCTGCTCGGTCACCGCGATCCGCTACACGGCGCGCCGGCCGTTCGTGCTGAGGATGGGCGACACCGGCGACCTCGCCTCGCTCGCCCCGAAGCCAGCCGGTCCCCACGGCCCCGCCGGTCCCCATGGCGGTCGGGACGGGGACGGCGACGCGGTGGTCGGCGGTTCCACCGGCACGGCCTGAGCCGGCAGCCTGAGCCGCCGGCTTGACCCGCCGGTCCGAGCCGCCGGTCCGAGCCGCCCCCGGGGCTCGGCTCTCCGGCCCGGCCCGGGAGGTCGTAGGGTGACCAAGGGGCCCCGCGCCCCGGCCGGACCCCGGAACCACCCAGCCCCCCACAGCCCGAACGACACCTACGACGATCGATCGATCCGGAGCGAGAGCGTGCCCCGTCAGGTCTTCTTCTACGACCAGCCCGAACGGTTCGTGGCCGGTACCGTCGGCCAGCCCGGCGCCCGGGCGTTCTACCTGCAGGCCAGCGCCCGGGGGCGGATCACCAGCGTGCTGCTGGAGAAGACCCAGGTCGCCGCGCTCGCCGAGCGGATCGAGGAGGTCCTCGACGAGGCGCTGCGCCGCAGCGCCGGGTCGGCGTCGATCCCGGCCGCCGCCCCGCAGGACCTGCTGGACACCGCGCCGCTGGACCTGCCGCTGGAACAGGAGTTCCGGGTCGGCACGATGGCGCTCGCCTGGGACAGCGTGGACAGCTGCCTGGTGGTCGAGGCGCAGGCGCTGGTCGAGGAGGAAGAGGGCGAGGAGGAGGGCGCCGCCGTCTTCGAGGACGACGAGAACGGCCCGGACATGCTGCGCGTGCGGCTCTCCGGCGCGATGGCCCGGGTGTTCGCCAAGCGGGCGCTGGACCTGGTCGCGGCCGGCCGCAAGCCCTGCCCGTTCTGCAACCTCCCGCTCGATCCGGAGGGCCACCTGTGCCCGCGCGCGAACGGGTACCGGCGCTGAACACCGGAGCCGCGCGCCCGGCGGACCCGGAAGACCGGGCGGACGCCGCGGACCCGGGGGAGCCGCCGCGCGCCGACCCGGCCGCGGCCGCCGCGCTCGCCGCCGACGTGCCCGCCGCCCTGCGCCTGCTGCGCGAGGGCGCGCTCACCGTCCACGGCCGGCTCACCGACGCCTCCAACGCCGCCCTCTACTGCACCGTCACCCCGGCGGCCCCCGGCGCCCCGAGCGCCCAGGCCGTCTACAAGCCGGTGGCCGGCGAGCGCCCGCTCTGGGACTTCCCGGACGGCACCCTGGCCGGCCGCGAGGTCGCCGCGTACGAGCTGTCCGCCGCCACCGGCTGGGACCTGATCCCGCCCACCGTGCTGCGCGACGGCCCGCACGGGCCGGGCATGGTCCAGCTCTGGGTGGAGCCGGACCCGGACGCCGCCCCGCTGCTCGCGCTCCAGGACCCGCGCGGCCCCGAGGACGGCTGGCTGCCGATCGTCCGGGCCGAGGTCGGCGACGGGCGCACCGCGCTGCTGGTCCACCCCGACGACGTCCGGCTGCGCCGGCTCGCGGTGCTGGACGCCGTCCTCAACAACGCCGACCGCAAGGGCGGCCACCTGATCCCGGCCGCCGACGGCCGGGTCTACGGCATCGACCACGGCGTCACCTTCAACACCGAGGGCAAGCTGCGCACCCTGCTCTGGGGCTGGGCCGGGCAGCCGCTGCCGGCCGAGGCGACGGCGGTGCTGACCGGGCTGGCCGGGCAGCTGGACGGCGCGCTGGGGGAGCGGCTGGCGCCGCACCTGACCGCGGCCGAACTGGACGCCACCCGGGCCCGGGTGGCCGCCCTGCTCGCCACCGGGACGCACCCGCTGCCCACCGAGGAGTGGCCGTCCATCCCCTGGCCGCCGATCTGACGGTCGCCCGCCCGCCGCAGCCGCGGCCAGTGGTCTGGACCGGTGCCCGGCACCGGCCGCACACTGCGACGATGGACGAGCGATGGACCACCCCCCACCTGGACCTGCCGTTGCACCGCCTCCAGGTCCCGCTGCCCCATCTGCTTCCCTTCGCGATCGGCAGCTTCGACACCATCGGCCCGCTCTCCCGCGCGGGCTTCCCCCACCGGCACTCCTTCTTCGAGATCGTCTACGTCACCGGCGGCCGCGGCTCCCACGTCCAGGACCTGGTGCAGCGCCCGCTGGAGCCCCCGCAGTTGTGCGTGATCGCGCCCGGCCAGGTGCACTACTGGGTGGACGCGGACGACCTCACCGGCCAGGTCGTCCTGTTCAACGAGGACTTCCTGCTGGCCCACCCGCAGGACCTCGCCGCGCTGCGCGCCCTCGCCACCCGCCCGCCGGTCGGGCTGGGCGAGCAGGCCGGGCCGATCGGCGCCCTGCTGGCGGACATGGAGGCCGAGTTCCAGGCCCGCCCGGTCGGCTACCAGGGCGTGCTGCGGGCCAGCCTGCACATCCTGGTGGTCCGCGCGCAGCGGGCAGGTTCCCCCGGCGGCCCGGGGGCGGCGCCCGGCCGCGGCGGCGACCTGGCCGCCGCGTTCACCCGGCTGATCGCCACCCCGGGCGGGGTGCAGCGCTCGGTCGCCTCCTGCGCGCACGAGCTGGGCGTCTCCCCGGGGCACTTGCAGGCCCTGGTCAAGCAGGCGACCGGCCGTACGCCGGGCCGGCTGATCCGCCAGCAGCAGACCCTGGAGGCGAAACGGCTGCTGGCCTGCACCGAGTTGACGGTCCGCCAGGTCTCGCGGGAGGCGGGCTTCGGCGATCCGGCGTACTTCTGCCGGTTCTTCCGCCGGGAGACCGGGATGACGCCGGGGGAGTTCCGGGCCGGGGTCGGAGGAAATCACCACGATCCCCGGATCACGTCCATCGCGGCGGCTCCGGACGGCCCGTAGTTTGACTGCTGGCCACCGGTGACCGCCCGGCGCGAGCGGGCGGCCACCGGCCCGGTCCTTGTCATGCCCCCACCATGGCAAGGGCCGGCCGCCCCCCACTTCCGGTACCACGCCACTTCCGGTACCACGCCCCCACACGAAGGAGTCGGCGCATGAGCGCGTCCGAAGAGCCCGTCAACGGGACGGACGGTCCGATCGACCGCCGGATCAGCCGCAAGACCGTCCTCCGGGCCGCCGCCGTGCTCGGCACCGCACCGCTGCTGGTCGGCGGCGGCGTCGCGCTGGCCCGCGACCGGGTCGGCACCGGCGAGATGCCCGAGTTCACCCCGGCCTGCCACGACGGGGACGCCCCGACCATCGAGCAGACCGAGGGCCCCTACTTCAAGCCCAACTCCCCGCTGCGCACCTCGCTGATCACCGACAGCACCCCGGGCACCCGGCTCACCGTCAGCGGCTACGTCTTCGGCCGCGCCTGCCTGCCCATCGCCAACGTCCTGCTGGACTTCTGGCAGGCCGACGTGAACGGCGCCTACGACAACACCGGCTTCTCCTTCCGCGGCCACCAGTTCACCAACGCCCAGGGCGCGTTCAGCCTCACCACGATCGTGCCCGGCCTCTACCCGGGCCGCACCCGGCACATCCACGTCAAGCTCCAGGCGCCCGGCCGGCCGGTGCTCACCACCCAGCTCTACTTCCCGAACGAGCCCCGCAACAGCACCGACACCATCTACGACGCCCGGCTGCTGATGAACGTCCGCCAGGTCGGCTCGGCCAAGGAGGGGACGTACGACTTCGTCCTCAACGTGCCGCAGACCCCGACCCCGACGTCCACCCCCACCAGCCCGACCCCGACGCCCACCACGACCCAGACCACCCCGCCGGGCGGCACCTGGACCCCGGGCACCTTCTACAACGCGGGCGACCGCGTCACCTACGGCGGCGCCTCCTACCAGTGCCTCCAGGGGCACACCGCCATCCCCGGGTGGGAGCCGCCGAACGTGCCGGCCCTCTGGCGGCGGTTGTAGCGGCTCCGGCTGCCTCCTCGGAGGGTCGCGGGCGCCCGGTCGGCGGCAGGGCCGACCGGGCGGTCCGCCCCGGCCTGCGCGTGGGAGGGACGCGCAGGCCGGTCAAGCGCCGGTCATTATCAGTCCGGAACCGCTCAGGCAACGAAAGCAAGTGAATCCAGTCGATCTTGCCGACTGGTTAGGCTTTCAAATGTTCGCACGGTTAAAGTCATTCCCATGCATGCCTGGCCCGCCTCCGAGGTTCCCGCCCTGCCTGGTCAGGGGCTCCCCCTTCGAATCCACGACACCGCGACGGGAGGCATCCGGGAGGTCGTGCCGCAGGACGGCACCGCCCGGATCTACGTCTGCGGCATCACCCCCTACGACGCGACCCACATGGGGCACGCCGCCACCTACAACGCGTTCGACCTGGTGCAGCGCGTCTGGCGGGACGCCGGCCACGACGTCCTGTACGTGCAGAACGTCACCGACGTCGACGACCCGCTGCTGCAGCGCGCCGTCGAGACCGGCCAGGACTGGGTCGCCCTCGCCGAGCGCGAGACCGCGCTCTTCCGCGAGGACATGACCGCCCTGCGGCTGATCCCGCCGGCCCACTACATCGGCGCCGTCGAGTCGATCCCGTGGATCGTCCCGCTGGTCCAGAGGCTGCTGGCGAGCGGGGCCGCCTACGAGCTGGACGGCGACATCTACTTCTCCGTCGAGGCCGACCCGCACTTCGGCGAGGTCTCCGGCCTCAGCCGCGAGGCCATGCACCCGGTCTTCGCCGAGCGCGGCGGCGACCCGGACCGCCCGGGCAAGCGCCACCCGCTGGACGCGCTGCTCTGGCTGGCCGCCCGGCCCGGCGAGCCCGCCTGGGACACCGAGCTCGGCCACGGCCGCCCCGGCTGGCACATCGAGTGCGTCGCCATCGCCCTCCAGTACCTCGGGATGTCCTTCGACATCCAGGGCGGCGGCAGCGACCTCTCCTTCCCGCACCACGAGATGGGCGCCGCGCACGCCCAGGTCGCCACCGACACCCACCCGTACGCCAAGGCGTACGTGCACGCCGGCATGGTCGGCCTGGACGGGCACAAGATGTCCAAGTCCCGCGGCAACCTGGTCTTCGTCTCGGCGCTGCGCCGCGAGGGCGTCGACCCGGCCGCGATCCGGCTCGCCCTGCTCTCGCACCACTACCGCGAGGACTGGGAGTGGACCAAGGCCACCCTGGACGAGGCCGTCGAGCGGCTCGCCCGCTGGCGCGCCGCCGTCTCCCGTCCGGACGGCCCGGCCGCCGAGCAGGTCCTCGCCGAGGTGCGCGCGGCGCTCGCCGACGACCTGGACGCGCCCGCCGCGCTGGCCGCGGTGGACCGCTGGGCCGCCGCGCAGCAGGCCGAGGGTGGCACCGACATCGGCGCGCCCGGCCTGGTCACCCGCACCGTGGACGCGCTGCTCGGCGTCGCGCTGTAGTGACGCGGTAGCGGACGCACGAACGCGGAAGGGGCGTCAGGACCACGGTCCTGACGCCCCTTCCTTCGGCTTTCCGCCTCAGTCCTCCTCGGCGCCGTCCTGGCCGCCCTCCCGGGCGCCCGGTCCGGGCGTCTCCGGCTCGCTCGGGCGCTCCGCGGTGGCGTGCCCGGCGACCGGCTTCTCACCGGTCGGCCCGACGTTCTCCCGGCGCCGCAGGTACCGCTCGAACTCGCGGGCGATCGCGTCGCCGGAGGCCTCCGGCAGGTCGGCGGTGTCCTGCGCCTCCTCCAGCTGCTGGACGTACTCGGCCACCTCGCTGTCCTCGGCCGCCAGCTGGTCCACGCCCAGCTGCCAGGCCCGGGCGTCCTCGCCGAGGTCGCCCGGCGGGATGCGCAGGTCCAGCAGGTCCTCCAGCTTGTTGATCAGCGCCAGCGTGGCCTTCGGGTTCGGCGGCTGCGCGACGTAGTGCGGCACCGCCGCCCACAGCGTCACGGCCGGCACCCCGGCGTGCGTGCACGCCTCCTGCAGCACCCCGACGATCCCGGTCGGGCCCTCGTACCGGCTCTCCTCCAGGTCCAGCCGACGGGCCAGCTCCGGGTCCGAGGTGACGCCGCTGACCGGCACCGGGCGGCTGTGCGGGGTGTCGCCGAGCAGCGCGCCCAGGATCACCACCAGCTCGACGCCCAGCTCGTGCGCGAAGGCGAGCAGCTCGTTGCAGAACGAGCGCCAGCGCATGCTGGGCTCGATGCCGCGGACCAGCACGACGTCCCGGGTCTTCGGCTCGGTGACCCGGATCACGGAGAGCCGGGTGGTCGGCCAGGTGATCCGGCGCACACCGCCGTCCAGCCAGACCGTGGGCCGGTTGACCTGGAAGTCGTAGTACTCCTCCGCGTCGAGGGCGGCGAACACCTTGCCGCCCCAGGTCTCGTCCAGATGGGCCAGAGCCGCCGATGCGGCGTCGCCCGCGTCGTTCCACCCCTCGAAAGCGCAGACCATCACCGGGTCGATCAACTCGGGAACATCTTCCAGCTCGATCACCCAGCGTCTCCCTCCGGTCGGCCGCCGCCGCCCCACCCGGCCGGCCGGATGCCGACGGTCGAACCTCTCGTCACCCATGGAACGCCTCGCTCCATGGTCCCTACCTGCCCAGCCTACGGGCTTTGAAGCCCCGTTCCGCCGGGCCACCGGGCCACCGGGACAGTCTGGGCGACCCGCCGCCCCGGATCCACCGGTTATCCCCCCTCCCACCCGCCACCCCCTCCCACCTCCGGCTCCGCCCACGCCCACGCCCGGGCTCGGCCCGGGCGTGGGCGCGGTGTGGGTGGTCGGGCGGGGGCGGCCGTGCCGCGCCTGCGATGGGCCGGGAGCCGGGGGGTGAGGAGGGGCGGGTGGGGGTGGGGTGGGGGGATGATGGGGGCGGGGGCCGGGTGCAGAGGAGCCGGCGGGATGAACGGTTGGGTGTGGGTGGGCGTCGGGGCCGTGGTGGGCGTCGGGGCCGGAGTGGCGGTGGCGGCGCTGGCCGCGGGACGGCGGCTGCCGGTGGAGCACGTCAGCGAGGGCGGGCTGGAGCTGGCCCAGCCGCCGGGCGCGGTCTGGGAGGTGCTGACCGACGTCGACCTGTTCCCGGCCTGGCGCCCGGAGCTCTCGCACGTCGAGCGGCTGCCCGCGAACGCCGTCGGCGGCGTGCGCTGGCGCGAGTACGACCGGCACGGCCACACCACCTACGAGGTGGTGGAGAGCGAGGCCCCGCACCGCCTGGTGACCGGCATCGCCGACCCGGACCTCCCCTACGGCGGCACCTGGACGTACGTGCTGACCCCGGCCGGCGGCGGCTGCACGCTGACCGTCACCGAGCGCGGCGAGGTGTACCCGCCGTTCTACCGGGCCGTCTCGCACTACGTGACGGGGGAGGGCGCCACCATCCACAAGTACCTGGGCGCGCTCGCCCACCGGATGGCGGCCTAGCTAGCTGGTTACCGCACCCAGTCGCGCCGGTAGTCGGCCCAGTTCTGCTCGGTGGCGGCGAAGTCCACGTACAGGCCGACGCCGAAGTTGCGGCGCTGGAGGTCGTACCGGCCGAGGCCGAGCCGGATGCCCCGGATCCCGGCGGTGACCGTCTCCGCGTCGCCCCAGTGGCCCCACTTGTCCTCCCAGTAGAACGGCAGGCCCATCAGCAGGTCGACGTCCTCCGGGGTGGCCTCCAGGGCGAGTTCGGTCTGGTAGGCGTTGTAGCCGCCGTAGAACGCCTCGGTCGGCATGCTGGAGTCGTAGACCATCATCGCGATCTGGTCGACCCGGCGGGCGGTCTCGGCGAAGTACGCCTGGTCCCACCACTTGCCGTGGTCGGTGAGCGCGATGCCGAGGTTGTGCTGGTACGGCAGCGGGTCGATCTGCGGGGCGGCGACCGAGAGCGTGGTGCCGCGCCCGGCGGTGACCGGGCGGACCTGGTCGAGCAGCGCGAGCCAGCCCGCGGAGCCGGGCCGGATCGGCTCCATGTCGAAGTGCACCCCGTCGAAGCCCAGGTCGAGGACCTGGCGGGCGGAGGCGGTGACCCGGTCGCGGGTGGCGGCGTCCTCCAGGTCGAGGGCGTCCTTCTCCGGCTTGACCTCGTCGCCGAGCCAGCTCTGCACCCGGATCCCGGGCAGCGCCCGGTGGGCGGCCTCGGTGAACCAGCGGGCGCGCGGGTGGACGGCGGGCGGCAGCGAGCCGTCGTGCTCCAGCGGGCCGGTGTGCACGTACAGGTCGCGGACGCCGGTGCCGGCGAGCCGCTGCGCCAGTGCGGCGAGGTCGGCGTCACCCTTCCGGCCGTCCACCCAGGCGTGGCCGAGCCAGACCGCGTCGCGGCCGCGGGTGCGGGCCTCGGGGGAGGGGTCGCCGACGTACTGGAGGCGCAGCGCGAGCGCCGCGGAGCCGAGCGGGACGACCAGGACGGTGAGCGCCGTCAGCGCCACGGCCAGCGCCCTGCGCCACCGCGACCAGCCGCGCCAGCGCGCCCGCAGCGCCCGGGCCAGGGCCGCCGGAGCGGCTCCCGACCGTCGTGCGAGTGTCCGGAATCCGCCCATGCGATCGCTCCCCCGTCTTGGCCGAACGCTCAGGATACGAAATGCGTCACCCCGGGACGCCGGGGTCCGGATACCCTGGCCACGTGCGCCCCCGATCAAGCGGGGTCGCAAAGCCGACAGCCGTCGCACCCAGGGAGAAGCCCCATGGCCACTGCAGCCAACCCGTCCGTCACCCAGCAGAGCCGCGCGAACGCGCTGCGTGAGGCATTGGCCACCCGGGTGGTGGTGGCCGACGGGGCGATGGGCACGATGCTCCAGGCGCAGGACCCGACGCTGGAGGACTTCCAGAACCTGGAGGGCTGCAACGAGGTCCTCAACGTGACCCGGCCCGACATCGTCCGCTCCGTCCACGACGCGTACTTCGCGGTGGGCGTGGACTGCGTGGAGACCAACACCTTCGGCGCCAACTTCTCGGCGCTCGGCGAGTACGACATCCCCGAGCGGATCGTCGAGCTCTCCGAGGCCGGCGCCCGGCTGGCCCGCGAGGCCGCCGACACGCACGCCGCCGCCGACGGCCGGACCCGCTGGGTGCTCGGCTCGATCGGCCCCGGCACCAAGCTGCCGACCCTGGGTCACGCCCCGTACGAGGTGCTGCGGGACGGCTTCCGGCAGAACGCGGCCGGTCTGATCGCCGGTGGCGCGGACGCCCTGCTGGTGGAGACCAGCCAGGACCTGCTGCAGACCAAGGCCGCCATCCTGGGCTCGAAGCAGGCGCTCGCCGAGGCGGGCCTGGACCTGCCGGTGCTGGTGCAGGTGACGGTGGAGACCACCGGCACCATGCTGCTGGGCTCGGAGATCGGCGCCGCGCTGACCGCGCTGGAGCCGCTGGGCGTCGACTACATCGGCCTGAACTGCGCGACCGGCCCGGCCGAGATGAGCGAGCACCTGCGCTACCTGGCCAAGAACGCGCGGATCGGCCTGTCCTGCATGCCGAACGCCGGTCTGCCGGTCCTCGGCAAGGACGGCGCGCACTACCCGCTGAGCCCGGCCGAGCTGGCCGACGCGCACGACGTCTTCACCCGCGAGTACGGGCTGTCGCTGGTCGGCGGCTGCTGCGGGACGACGCCCGAGCACCTGCGCCAGGTGGTGGAGCGGGTGCAGGGCCGCCCGGTGGTCGGCCGCGACCCGCGCCCGGAGCCCTCGGCGGCCTCGCTGTACCAGGCGGTGCCGTTCCGTCAGGACACCTCGTACCTGGCGATCGGCGAGCGCACCAACGCCAACGGCTCGAAGAAGTTCCGCGAGTCGATGCTGGCCGGCGACTGGCAGGCCTGCGTGGAGATCGCCCGCGACCAGATCCGGGACGGCTCGCACATGCTGGACCTGTGCGTGGACTACGTCGGCCGGGACGGCGTGGCCGACATGAAGGAGATCGCCGGCCGGCTGGCGACCGCCTCCACGCTGCCGATCGTGCTGGACTCCACCGAGCCGGAGGTGCTGCGGGCCGGTCTGGAGGCGCTGGGCGGCCGCGCGGTGCTGAACTCGGTCAACTACGAGGACGGCGACGCCCCGGACTCCCGGTTCGGCCGGATCGCCGCGCTGGCCCGCGAGCACGGCGCCGGTCTGATCGCGCTGACCATCGACGAGGAGGGCCAGGCCCGCACCGCCGAGACCAAGGTCGCGATCGCCGAGCGGCTGATCGCGCAGCTCACCACCGACTACGGCATCGACGAGGGCTCGATCCTGGTCGACTGCCTGGCCTTCACCCTGGGCACCGGCCAGGAGGAGTCCCGCCGGGACGGCATCGAGACGATCGAGGCGATCCGCGAGCTGAAGCGCCGCCACCCGGCGGTGCAGACCACGCTGGGCCTGTCGAACATCTCCTTCGGCCTCAGCCCGGCCGCCCGCATGGTGATCAACTCGGTCTTCCTGCACGAGTGCGTGGAGGCCGGCCTGGACTCGGCGATCGTGCACGCCTCGAAGATCCTGCCGATCGCCCGGATCCCCGAGGAGCAGCGCGAGGTCGCGCTCGACCTGGTCTACGACCGCCGCCGGGACGGCTATGACCCGCTGCAGAAGCTGCTCCAGCTGTTCGAGGGCGTCTCCTCGGCCTCGGTGAAGGCGTCCAAGGCGGAGGAGCTGGCCGCGCTCCCGCTGGAGGAGCGGCTGCAGCGCCGGATCATCGACGGCGAGCGCAACGGCCTGGAGGCCGACCTGGACGAGGCGCTGACGGAGCGCCCGGCGCTGGACATCGTCAACAGCACGCTGCTGGCCGGCATGAAGGTGGTCGGCGAGCTGTTCGGCTCCGGCCAGATGCAGCTGCCGTTCGTGCTCCAGTCCGCCGAGGTGATGAAGACCGCGGTGGCCCACCTGGAGCCGCACATGGAGAAGTCCGACGACGAGGGCAAGGGCACCATCGTGCTGGCCACCGTCAAGGGCGACGTCCACGACATCGGCAAGAACCTGGTCGACATCATCCTGTCCAACAACGGCTACACCGTGGTCAACCTGGGCATCAAGCAGCCGGTCTCGGCGATCCTGGACGCCGCGCAGGAGCACCGGGCGGACGTCATCGGGATGTCCGGCCTGCTGGTCAAGTCCACGGTGATCATGAAGGAGAACCTGGAGGAGCTGAACCAGCGCAAGCTGGCGGCCGACTACCCGGTGATCCTCGGCGGCGCCGCGCTGACCCGCGCCTACGTCGAGCAGGACCTGCACGAGATCTACGAGGGCGAGGTCCGCTACGCCCGGGACGCCTTCGAGGGCCTGCGGCTGATGGACGCGCTGATCGCGGTCAAGCGCGGCGTGCCCGGCGCCGCCCTGCCGGAGCTCAAGCAGCGCCGGCACGCCCGGGTGGAGGTGGAGGAGGTCGAGGAGGTCAACCTCGGCCAGATCCGCTCCGACGTGGCGGTGGACAACCGGGTGCCCGAGCCGCCGTTCTGGGGCGACCGGATCGTCAAGGGCGTGCCGTTCGCCGACTACGCCTCCTGGCTGGACGAGGACGCGCTGTTCAAGGGCCAGTGGGGTCTGAAGGCGGCGCGCAGCGGCGAGGGCCCGTCCTACGAGGAGCTGGTGGAGACCGAGGGCCGGCCGCGGCTGCGGATGTGGCTGGACCGGCTGCAGACCGAGGGCTGGCTGGAGGCGGCCGTGGTCTACGGCTTCTACCCGGCCAACTCCAAGGGCGACGACCTGATCGTCTTCCACGAGGACGGCACCGAGCGGACCCGGTTCACCTTCCCGCGCCAGCGCCGCGGCCGCCGGCTCTGCCTGGCCGACTTCTTCCGCCCGGAGGAGTCCGGGGTGCGGGACGTGCTCGGCCTCCAGGTGGTCACCATGGGCAACCGGATCTCCGAGGCGGCCAACGAGCTGTTCGCCAACAACTCCTACCGCGACTACCTGGAGCTGCACGGCCTGTCGGTGCAGCTGGCCGAGG
Organism: Kitasatospora sp. NPDC093806; assembly: GCF_040683335.1. Lineage (NCBI taxonomy): Bacteria > Bacillati > Actinomycetota > Actinomycetes > Kitasatosporales > Streptomycetaceae > Kitasatospora > Kitasatospora sp. NPDC093806. Next base: position 61,889 of record NZ_JBFBDO010000025.1, on the reverse strand, counting down.
CGCTGGCCGAGTTCTGGCACGCCCGGGTCCGGTTCGAGCTGGGCTTCGGCGACGAGGACCCGCAGGACGTCAAGGACATGTTCGCGCTCAAGTACCGCGGCGCCCGGTTCTCGCTCGGCTACGGGGCCTGCCCGGAGCTGGAGGACCGCGCCAAGATCGCCGAGCTGCTGAAGCCGGAGCGGATCGGCGTGGTGCTCTCCGAGGAGTTCCAGCTGCACCCGGAGCAGTCCACCGACGCGATCGTGATCCACCACCCGGAGGCGAAGTACTTCAACGCCCGGTAACTCACGGGTCGCGCAGCGTTCGCCCTTTCCGGGCGGGTGGGGCGTATCCTTGATGATCCTGAACGGGCCGGTCCGCTCAAAAGCGGGCCGGCCTGTGCCATCCCCGGGGCCGATCCGGGCACGGACGGAAGGATCCCGCCATGACCACCATCTCCACCGCCACCCGGACCCTCGGCAGCGGCGAGGACAAGGGCCTGCAGGCGGTGCTGCTGGACATGGACGGGACGCTGGTCGACACCGAGGACTTCTGGTGGCAGGCCGAGGCCACGCTGTTCGCCGAGCTCGGCTACGAGCTGACCGCGGAGGACCGCGCCCAGGTGGTCGGCGGCCCGATGAGCCGGGTGATCGACCACCTGCTCGCCAGCACCGGCGTGGACCTGTCGCCGGCCGACCTGACCGTGCTGATCAACCAGCGCTTCGTCGACCTGCTGGGCGGCGGGGTGCCGCTGATGCCGGGCGCCGAGCGGCTGCTCAACACGCTCGCCGCGCACGGCGTCCCGGCCGCGCTGGTGTCCGCCTCGCACCGGCACATCATCGACATCGTGCTGCGCTCGCTGGGCGCCGAGCACTTCGCCTTCTCGGTGGCCGGGGACGAGGTGCCGCGCACCAAGCCGCACCCGGACCCGTACCTGGAGGCGGCCCGCCGGCTGGGCGCCGACCCGGCCCGCTGCGTGGTGGTGGAGGACGCGCCGACCGGGGTGCGGGCGGCCGAGGCGGCCGGCTGCCCGGTGATCGCGGTGCCCTCGGTGGCGCCGATCGAGCCGGCGCCGGGCCGGCTGGTGCTGGACTCGCTGGAGCGGGTCGACCTGGAGCTGCTGCGCTCGCTGGTGGCCTCGCGGGTGTGAGCCCTGCGGGGGCGGTCCCGCAGGGTGGGCCCGCGGGGGTGGGCCTGCGAGGGTGGGCCTGCGAGGGTGGGCCGAAGCATCCAGTCAGTGTGATTGTCGTCTCATTGCGGACCGGCAGTACCGACCGGTAAGCGGACGGAACCGGCCTCTCCCGGCGAGTGCCCGGGGAGAAAACGGGCATTGCCAGACAACTCGTCGGACGCCCCTGTCCGGCGTCGTCCCCCCGTGTCCCAACTGTCACCTGTGCGGGTATCGGGGGGCGTTGTTCGATATGGCACGCTACTCCAGTTCGTTGCACCCCGTTCCACCCCGAGCCCAGGCACCGCCGCTGACGGGCATCCCCGTCGTGCCCGCGGTCACAGCCGGACCGCACCCAGAAGGACGCGACCCGTGAAGACTTCAGCAGAACGACTGGCCGCGCTCGGCTGCGCCGGACTGGTGGCCGTTTCGGTGGCCGGCTGCGGCTCGGTGACCGACGCCGTCAAGGGGGACGGCGACAAGGCGATCACCATGGGCACCACCGCGGTGACCAACACCCTGGACCCGGCCGGGGCCTACGACGCCGGCTCCTGGCTGCTGCTGCGCAACACCTTCCAGTCGCTGCTCAGCTACCCCGCCGCCTCCAGCGCCCCCTCCCCGGACGCCGCCCAGTCCTGCGAGTTCGCGGCCGGCGACGTCACCGCGTACCACTGCACGCTGAAGTCCGGCCTGAAGTTCTCCAACGGGCACGCGCTGACCGCCTCCGACGTGGTGTTCTCGATCCAGCGCAGCCTGAAGATCAACGACCCGAACGGCCCGGCCGGCCTGCTGTCGTCGATCAAGGCGGTCGAGGCGAAGGGCGACACCGAGGTGTACTTCCGCCTCTCCCAGCCCGACGCCGTCCTCCCGGCGAAGCTGGCCGGCCCGGCCGGCGCCATCGTCGACGAGGAGGTCTTCCCGGCCGACAAGCTGCTCGGCAACGACAAGCTGGTCGGCTCCGGCCCGTACAAGATGGACTCGGTCGAGGCGGGCGCCAAGGGCGGCCCGGCCAAGGTCGTGCTGTCGCCCAACGACAAGTACACCGGCGACGCCAAGCTGCGGAACAAGAAGTTCACCCTGCGGTACTTCGACAAGTCGACCGACCTCAAGTCCGCGCTGGACAGCGGCGAGGTCGACCTCGCCGACAACAGCCTGGAGCCGAACACCGCCGCCCAGATCCTCTCCGACCAGCAGGGCGGCAAGACCGACCTGCGGGTGGTCGAGGGCGACAGCAACGACACCCGCTACCTGGTGTTCAACACCAAGGACGCGACGCTCGGCAACGTCGCCGTGCGGCAGGCCGCCGCCCAGCTGATCGACCGCAAGTCGCTGGCCCGCGACGTCTTCGCGCGCACCGTCCAGCCGCTGTACTCGATGGTCCCGGCCGGCGTCAGCGGCCACAACACCGCCTACTTCGACCGCTACGGCGACCAGGACACCGCCAAGGCCAAGGCGATCCTGACCGCCGCCAAGGTGGCCACCCCGGTCAAGCTCAGCCTCACCTGGTCCCGCTCGCGGGCCGAGGGCGCCGAGTCCGAGACCCTGAAGAAGCAGCTGGAGGCCGGCGGCCTGTTCCAGGTGACGGTCCAGCAGGAGCCCGACTGGGACGCCTTCAAGAAGGGCTGGAACGAGGGCAAGTACCAGATGTACACGATCGGCTGGTTCGCGGACTACCCGGACCCGGACAACTACGTCGCGCCGCTGATCGTCGAGGGCGGTTCCTACCACCACGGCTGGGACGACGCGCGGATCAGCCAGAAGCTGGTCCCGGACACCCTCAAGCAGGCCGACCGGGCCGCCGCGACCACCACCTACGGCCAGATCCAGAGCATCGTCGCGGAGAACGCGCCGCTGGTCCCGCTGTTCCAGAACAAGTCGTTCTACGCCTCCCGCTCCAACATCACCGGCGTCGAGTCGACCGTCGACACCACCGGCTTCTTCCGCTTCTGGGAGATCGGCCGGGTCGGCAAGTAGCGCGTACGACGGTGGCCCGTCCGTTCCCCCGGTGGGGGGCGGACGGGCCACCGTCGTATCCGCGGGCGGACTACAGCGCGCCGGGGCGCACCAGCCCGCTCTCGTACGCGTACACCGCCGCCTGCACCCGGTCGCGCAGCTGCAGCTTGGTCAGCACGTGGCCGACGTGGGTCTTCACCGTCGTCTCGGAGACGAACAGCTCGGCCGCGATCTCCGCGTTCGACAGCCCGCGCGCCACCAGCTTCAGCACCTCCAGCTCCCGCTCGGTCAGCGCGTTCAGCGCCTGCGGCGGCGCCTCCTCGCCCGAGGGCAGCTTGGTGGCGTACATGTCCAGCAGCCGCCGGGTGATCGACGGGGCCAGCATCGCCGCGCCGTCCGCCACCACCCGGATCGCCTGCACCAGCTCCTCGGCCGGCACGTCCTTCAGCAGGAAGCCGCTGGCGCCCGCGCGCAGCGCCTCCACCACGTACTCGTCCAGGTCGAAGGTGGTCAGCACCAGCACCTTGGCCGGGCCGTCCCGGCCCGGGCCGGCGATCCGGCGGGTCGCCTCGACCCCGTCCATCCGCGGCATCCGGATGTCCATCAGCACCACGTCGGGCTGCAGCGCCCGGACCTGGTCCAGCGCCTGCTGGCCGTCGCCGGCCTCACCGACCACCACCAGGTCGGACTCGGCCTCCAGGATCATCCGGAAACCGGTGCGCAGCAGCGGCTGGTCGTCGACCAGCAGCACTCGGATCGTCACCTAGGACTCCTTGCTCATCGGATCCCCCGTGGGATCGCCCTCGTCTGACCTTCGCGCCAGCGGCAGCGGGTACGGCGGGGGAGTGCCGCCGAACTCCGGGCAGCTGGCCTGGTGGTCGCACCAGTCGCAGAGCCGGTTGCGGGTCGCCGGGAAGTCGCCGGTCGCCACCGCGTGGCCGATCCGCTCCCACAGCGCCAGCAGCTTGCGCTCCACCGCCAGCAGGTCCGCCTCGTCCGGGTCGTAGGAGACCACGTCCCCGCCGCCGCCCAGGTAGACCAGCTGCAGCCGCTTGGGGATGACGCCCTTCCAGCGCCAGACCACCAGCGCGTAGAACTTCATCTGGAACATCGCCTTGCCCTCGAAGTCCCGCGAGGGCGCCCGGCCGGTCTTGTAGTCCACCAGCCGGACCTCACCGGTCGGCGCGACGTCCACCCGGTCGATGTACCCCCGCAGCAGCAGGCCGGACTCCAGCGCCGTCTCCACGTAGAGCTCCCGCTCCACCGGGTGCAGCCGGGTCGGGTCCTCCAGCCGGAACCACTGGCCGACCAGCTTTTCCGCGTCCGCCAGCCAGCGGGTCAGCGCCGCGCCGTCCGGGTCCTCCGGGAACAGCCCGGCCAGCTCCGGGCGCTCGCCCAGCAGCCGCTCCCACTGCGGGCGCAGCAGGCCCAGCGCCCGCTCCGGCGTGCGGTCCGCCGCCGGGCTGTCGAACAGCCGCTCCAGCACCGCGTGCACCAGCGTGCCCCGGGTCGCCGCCGGGCTCGGCGGCTCCGGCAGCCGGTCGATCACCCGCAGCCGGTACAACAGCGGGCAGGTGAGGAAGTCACCCGCGCGCGACGGGGACAGCCCGGTCGGGGCCGCCGGCGGACGCGCCGGGGCCGCGGCGGGGCTGCTGGTCTCGGTCTGCTGCATACCCCGACCCTATTGCCCCCGGCTGTCATCCCGCTGCCACGGTGCTGCCAGAAGCCGCCGCCGATGGGTATGAAGGCAGGGGGAAGGCCAGGGGCGCGCGCCGCCCGGCCGCCCCGATCACGTAGCGTGGGCGCACCGGCGCGCGGCGCGCGACGGGGGAGACGGACGGAAGGGAACCCGGTGAGCGACAGCAGGGGGCAGCAGACCTCCGACCAGCCACCGCACGGCGGCGGCACCCGGCCAGGGCCCCCGCCGCCCGAGGACCCGGAGCCCCGCGGCGGGATCCTGATGGGCCGCCCCTTCGGCGTGCCGATCTACGTCACCCCGTCCTGGTTCGTCATCGCCGCGCTGATCACCTGGGTGTTCGGCGGCCAGCTCGACCGGGTGCTGCCGGAGCTCGGCGGCCTGCGCTACCTGGTCGCGTTCTCCTTCGCGGTGGCCTTCTACGGCTCGGTGCTGATCCACGAACTCGCCCACACCCTGGTCGCGCTCCGCTACAAGCTCGGCGTGCGCCGGATCCAGCTCCAGTTCTTCGGCGGCGTCTCGGAGATCGAGAAGGAGGCCGAGCGGCCCTGGCGGGAGTTCTGGCTGGCCTTCGTCGGCCCGCTGCTCTCGCTGGTCCTCGGCGGGGTCTTCTACCTCGCGCTGCAGGCCGTCGAGCTGTCCACGGTGCCGGGCGTGCTGCTCACCGGCCTGATGGTGTCCAACCTGGTGGTCGCCGCCTTCAACCTGCTGCCGGGGCTGCCGCTGGACGGCGGCCGGATGCTGCGCGCCGTGGTCTGGGCGGTCACCGGCAAGCCGATGGCCGGCACCGTCGCCGCCGCCTGGGCCGGGCGGGTGCTCGCCATCGCCGTGCTGATCGGCCTGCCGCTGGTCAGCTCGGCCCGCGAGCTCGACCGCAGCCGCACCGACACCCTGGTCGACGCCGTCCTCGCCGCGGTGCTCGCCGCGATCATCTGGAACGGCGCCTCCGGCGCGCTGCGCAACGCCAGGCTCAAGGAGGTGCTGCCCGGGCTGCGGCTGCGCGACCTCGCCCGGCGGGCCGTCGAGGTCACCGCGGACACCCCGCTCGGCGAGGCGATGCGGCGCGCCCGCGAGGCCCAGGCGGGCGCCGTGGTGGTGGTCGACGGGCGGGGCGAGCCGATCGCCATCGTCCGGGAGTCCGCCGTCCGCGCCGTCCCCGAGCACCGCCGCCCCTGGGTCGCCGTGGGCCCGCTCTCCCGCGACCTGGAACCCGGGCTGCGGCTCTCCGCCGACCTGGCCGGGGAGGACCTGCTGCGGGCCGTCCGGGCCACCCCGGCGGGCGAGTACCTGGTCGTCGAGGAGGACGGACGGATGTACGGGGTGGTCGCGCTCACCGACCTCGAACAGCGGCTGACCGCGGCCGTCACCCGCAAGTGATCACCCCGGTCGGGCGGGACCGTCCGCTTCCCTTAGGATTGTCCGCATGTCCGAACCGACCGGTGCCACCCGCCGACGCGGGCCCTTCCAGGTCGGGGACCAGGTCCAGCTGACCGACCCCAAGGGCCGCCACTACACGTTCACGCTCCAGGCCGGGAACCAGTTCCACACCCACAAGGGTGCGTTCCCCCACGACGAGCTGATCGGCGCCCCCGAGGGCACGGTCGTGCGCACCACGGGGAACGTCCCGTATCTCGCGCTGCGCCCCCTGCTCCCCGACTACGTCCTGTCCATGCCGCGCGGCGCGGCCGTGATCTACCCCAAGGACGCGGGGCAGATCCTGGCCATGGCCGACATCTTCGCCGGCGCCCGCGTGGTCGAGGCCGGCGTCGGCTCCGGCGCGCTCTCCACCTACCTGCTGCGCGCCGTCGGCGACACCGGCATGCTCGCCTCGTACGAGCGCCGCCAGGACTTCGCCGACATCGCCCGGAACAACGTCGAGCGCTACTTCGGCGGGCCGCACCCGGCGTGGAAGCTCACCGTCGGCGACCTCCAGGACAACCTGGTCGAGTCCGACGTCGACCGCGTCATCCTGGACATGCTCGCCCCCTGGGAGTGCCTGGACGTCGCCTCCAAGGCGCTCGTCCCCGGCGGCCTCATCTGCTGCTACGTGGCCACCACCACGCAGATGTCCAAGACCGTCGAGGCGCTGCGCGACCACGGCACCTTCACCGAGCCGCAGGCCTGGGAGACCATGGTCCGCACCTGGCACCTGGAGGGCCTGGCGGTCCGCCCGGACCACCGGATGATCGGCCACACCGGCTTCCTGCTCACCTCCCGCCGGCTCGCCGACGGCGTCGAGCCGCCGCTGCGCCGCCGCCGCCCGGCCAAGGGCGCCTACGGCGAGGACTACGACAACGGGACGCCCGAGCCGACCCTGCAGGAGCGCGCGGCCGCCCGGGCCGCCGCCCGCGCCGTCGAGCAGCCCGACCTCGGCTGAGACCCGGCTCCGCGCCGGCTGAACAACCCTCCGGAGGGGTGGTACGGATCGCCGTACCACCCCTCCGCTGTAAGGCCATCCGGGTGTGGGACGATGCTCGCTCACACAGACCACTGGAGGGGACGCCTGGTGGAGACCGCGGTCGGGACGACGGCTGGACAGCAGACCGCGGCGGGCCGCACCGGGCCCCGGCCCGGGCGCACCGCCCCCTGGCACTGGGCCGTCACGGCGGCCGGCTGCGCCGCCCTGGTGGCCGGCGCGCTCGCCGCGAACCCCGCCTCCGGCACCCCCGGGCCCGCCCGGCCCGGCCCCCGGGCGCTCCCGGCGGCCGTCGCCCCGGACCCGGCCGGGGCCGAACTCCCGCTCGACTGCGGGCCGTTCCCGGTGAAGATAGCGGTCAGCTTCGCCGCCGACCTCGGCGACGGCCGGCCCGGCACCGTGGCCGCCGCGCACTGCGCCGCCGAGAACGGCACCCCGCCGGACGCCGTCTTCCTGCTCGGCCCGGGCCCCGGCGGGCGGCCCACCGTGCTGGCCACCCTGCTCTCCGAGCGGGAGAACCTGACCGTCAGCCGGCTGGCGCTGCGCTCCGACGGCGCCGTCACCGGCCACGCCCAGGGCTACTCCGGCGAGGACGTGCCCCGGTTCAAGCCGGACATCTCGATCGACCTCACCTGGACGCGCAAGGGCGGCGGCTGGGACCGCTCCCAGACCGCCGCCCCGCTGACCCTCACCTGATGAGGGGTCAGTCCGCCTCGGGGCCGTAGACCTCGACCCGGTCGGCGACCCGGCGCACGTGGATGCAGTCGCCGGGGCAGTCCTTCACCGAGTCCACCACGTCCTGAAGCAGCGTCAGCGGCACCGGCACCGCCTCGCCGGGCTGCTGGCGCAGCTCGTCGTCCTCGCCCTTCACGTAGGCGAGTCCGTCGATGTCCAGTTCGAAGACCTCCGGCGCGTACTGCGCGCAGATGCCGTCGCCGGTGCACAGGTCCTGGTCGATCCAGACCTCCAGCGCCTCGGGCGCCGTCGTCTCGCTCACCGACATGCTTTTCCGCCGTTTCTGTCCCGGGACGCCCCGGCCTGGGGCATTCCCGCCATTCGTACAACGATCGGACCTCGGGCGTCGGTCGCGATCGGATATCGACTCGCTCGACGATACATCTGGTCGGCTTTGGCCCGTGCGCGGTGGGTATCCCCCTAGCAGAGGGGAAGCACGCGAGGGCGAAGATCGGACACGCCCGTTCCATCTTTCTTGATCTAGGGGTTTACGGACCCCTGGTCCCAGGTAGGGTCTGGAAGCGTCCAGCTCCCCGGAGGAGGTGAGGACCGTGGCTGCCCACGATGACGACTACAACCGCAGCACCGGCAGGCCCGCTCGTGGTTCCGACGAGGCCGCTCAGGTCTCGTACCTCGAGCAGGAAATCGCCGTGCTGCGCCGCAAGCTCGCCGACTCGCCGCGTAATTCGAGAATCCTCGAAGAGCGGATCGTCGAGCTCCAGACCAACCTGGCGGGCGTGTCCGCCCAGAACGAACGGCTCGCCTCCACCCTGCGTGAGGCCCGCGACCAGATCGTGGCCCTCAAGGAGGAAGTGGACCGGCTGGCACAGCCCCCGGCGGGATTCGGCACCTTCCTCAGCGCCAACGAGGACGGCACCGCCGACATCTTCACCGGCGGCCGCAAGCTCCGCGTGAACGTCAGCCCGACCGTCGAACTCGACGAGCTGCGGCGCGGCCAGGAAGTGATGCTCAACGAGGCCCTCAACATCGTGGACGCGATGGCCTTCGAGCGCATCGGCGACCTCGTCACCCTCAAGGAGGTCCTGGAGGACGGCGAGCGGGCCCTGGTCGTCGGCCACACCGACGAGGAGCGGGTGGTGCGCCTCGCCGAACCGCTGCGCGAGATCACCCTCCGGGCGGGGGACGCCCTGCTGCTGGAACCGCGTTCCGGCTACGTCTACGAGGTCGTGCCGAAGGCCGAGGTCGAGGAGCTGGTCCTCGAGGAGGTCCCGGACATCGACTACCGCCAGATCGGCGGTCTCGCCAACCAGATCGAGCTGATCCGCGACGCGGTCGAGCTGCCGTACCTGCACGCCGACCTCTTCAAGGAGTACGAGCTGCGCCCGCCCAAGGGCGTGCTGCTCTACGGCCCGCCCGGCTGCGGCAAGACGCTGATCGCCAAGGCGGTGGCGAACTCGCTGGCCAAGAAGGTCGCCGAGGTCACCGGCCGGCCCCAGGGGAAGAGCTACTTCCTCAACATCAAGGGCCCGGAGCTGCTCAACAAGTACGTCGGCGAGACCGAGCGGCAGATCCGCCTGGTCTTCCAGCGGGCCCGGGAGAAGGCGAGCGAGGGCACGCCCGTCATCGTCTTCTTCGACGAGATGGAGTCGCTCTTCCGCACCCGCGGTTCCGGCGTCAGCTCGGACGTGGAGAACACCATCGTCCCGCAGCTGCTCGCCGAGATCGACGGCGTGGAGGGCCTGGAGAACGTCATCGTCATCGGCGCCTCGAACCGCGAGGACATGATCGACCCGGCGATCCTGCGGCCCGGCCGGCTGGACGTCAAGATCAAGATCGAGCGCCCGGACGCCGAGGCCGCGAAGGACATCTTCTCCAAGTACCTCAAGGACTCGCTGCCGTTCCACCCGGACGACCTCAAGGAGCACGACGGCTCCGTCGAGACGACGGTGGCGGCGATGATCCAGTCGGTGGTGGAGCGGATGTACTCCGAGACCGAGGAGAACCGCTTCCTGGAGGTCACCTACGCCAACGGTGACAAGGAGGTCCTGTACTTCAAGGACTTCAACTCCGGCGCGATGATCCAGAACATCGTCGACCGGGCCAAGAAGATGGCCATCAAGGACTTCCTCGACCACGGCCAGCGGGGCCTGCGGGTGTCCCACCTGCTCAACGCCTGCGTGGACGAGTTCAAGGAGAACGAGGACCTGCCGAACACCACCAACCCGGACGACTGGGCCCGGATCTCCGGCAAGAAGGGCGAGCGGATCGTCTTCATCCGCACGCTGGTCACCGGGAAGCAGGGCGCCGAGTCCGGCCGCTCCATCGACACTGTCGCCAACACCGGGCAGTACCTGTAACCGATCCGGTCCGGGCCTCCCGGAACGCACGCACCCCGTCCGGCTGTGGCGCCTCGCGGCCCCGCAGCCGGACGGCGCGTCTCGGGGCCCGCCGATCGGTGCCGCGTTCTAGGCTCGACCCACCGTTCGCGGGCAGACGGCCGGCGTCGGTGTTGTTCAGCGGTACGTCAGCGTGTTCCGCCCGTCGGGGGCGGCACACCGGGCAAGGAGGGCCGCATGACCGTACGGCGCGTGATGGGCATCGAGACCGAGTACGGGATCTCCGTGCCCGGGCACCCCAACGCCAACGCCATGCTCACCTCGTCCCAGATCGTCAACGCGTACGCGGCGGCGATGCACCGGGCTCGGCGGGCCCGCTGGGACTTCGAGGAGGAGAATCCGCTGCGCGACGCCCGGGGCTTCGACCTCGCGCGCGACGTCGCCGACGCCAGCCAGCTGACCGACGAGGACATCGGCCTCGCCAACGTCATCCTCACCAACGGCGCGCGGTTCTACGTCGACCACGCCCACCCCGAGTACAGCTCGCCCGAGGTGACCAACCCGCGCGACGCGGTGCTCTGGGACAAGGCCGGCGAACGGATCATGGCGGCCGCCGCCCAGCGCGCGCTGGAGCTGCCGAACGGCCAGAACATCCACCTGTACAAGAACAACACCGACAACAAGGGCGCCTCCTACGGCACCCACGAGAACTACCTGATGAAGCGGGCGACGCCGTTCGCCGACATCGTCCGCCACCTCACCCCGTTCTTCGTCTCCCGCCAGGTGGTCACCGGCGCCGGCCGGGTCGGGATCGGCCAGGACGGCTCCGCCCACGGCTTCCAGATCAGCCAGCGCGCCGACTACTTCGAGGTCGAGGTCGGCCTGGAGACCACCCTCAAGCGGCCGATCATCAACACCCGCGACGAACCGCACGCCGACGCCGAGAAGTACCGCCGGCTGCACGTGATCATCGGGGACGCCAACCTCTCCGAGATCTCCACCTACCTCAAGCTCGGCACCACCTCGCTGGTCCTGGCGATGATCGAGGACGCCTTCATCACCTCGGACCTCGCCGTCGACCAGCCGGTGCGCACCCTGCACCGGATCTCCCACGACCCGACCCTGAAGCACCTGGTCACGCTGCGCAGCGGCCGCCGGCTGACCGCCGTCCAGCTCCAGCTGGAGTACTTCGAGCTGGCCCGCAAGTACGTCGAGGACCGCTTCGGCACCGACGCCGACGAGCAGACCGTCGACGTGCTGGCCCGCTGGGAGGACGTGCTGGGCCGGCTGGAGCGCGACCCGATGTCGCTCTCCCGGCAGCTGGACTGGATCGCCAAGCGGGAGATCCTGGAGGGCTACCGCAGCCGGGACGGCCTGGAGTGGAACGACTCCCGGCTCCAGCTGGTCGACCTCCAGTACAGCGACGTACGGCCCGACAAGGGCCTCTACAACCGCCTGGTGGCCCGCGGCCGGTTCGACCGGCTGGTGACCGAGGACGAGGTCCTGCGGGCCGTCTCCAAGCCGCCGGAGGACACCCGGGCGTACTTCCGCGGGCGCTGCCTGGAGCAGTACGCGGAGCACGTCGCGGCGGCGTCCTGGGACTCGGTGATCTTCGACCTGCCCGGGCGGGACTCGCTCCAGCGGGTACCCACCCTGGAGCCGCTGCGCGGCACCCGCAACCACGTCAAGGAACTGCTGGACCGCTGCCGCACGGCGGAGGACCTGCTCCGGGTGCTGTCCGGCGGGTAACTTTCCGATCACCACGGGTGAACGCCGGGCAAATGGGAATCATCCGGGGTGGCAGCGGGTGTTGGACAGGAAGCGCCACCGGCAAACCGGACGCGGGTTGTCGCAGCTTGTGTATAGGGTCGGTGCAGCAAGCAACGACCAAACCGTGCCAGATGATCGAGCGGGGTGAGGGAAATGGCGAGCAAGGACACCGGCGGCGGCCAGCAGCGGGCGAACCGCTCCTCCGAGGAGGTCGAGGAGCAGGCCGCGGAAACGCAGAATTCGGACGACCTCAAGGAACGCCAGGAAAAGCTGAGCGACGACGTCGACGCGGTTCTGGATGAAATCGACGAGGTCCTGGAGTCGAACGCCGAGGATTTCGTGCGGCAGTTCGTGCAAAAGGGCGGCCAGTAACCCCGGCCGGTCTCCGGAAGGGGCCCGTCGGGCATTCCGGGAATTCACGGTCGCGACCGATCACGGCGGACGGACGGCGGGAGCCGGCCGTCCGCCCGGTCCGCCGCTCCACCGTGCTGGACAGTGATCGTCCGGCCGGTAGGGTGCGGGCAGTACGCGCTTCAAGCTACCTGGAAGGAATCGTGTGGAAGCCAACACTCGTGGCACCGGGCGTCTACCGGCTGCCTTCCTCACCCCGGGGTCCTCGTCGTTCCTCGACTTCCTCTCCGCGTACCAGCCCGAGCTGATCCCGGGCCGGCGGGGGCTGCCCGAGGGCGTCATCGACGCCCCGCACGGGACGACGATCGTCTCCGCGGTCTTCGACGGCGGCGTGGTCATCGCCGGCGACCGCCGCGCCACCATGGGCAACGTGATCGCCCAGCGGGACATCGAGAAGGTCTTCCCGGCGGACGAGTACAGCGCGGTCGGCATCGCCGGCACCGCCGGCCTCGCGGTCGAGATGGTCCGGATGTTCCAGCTGGAGCTGGAGCACTACGAGAAGATCGAGGGCACCGTGCTCTCGTTCGAGGGCAAGGCCAACCGGCTCACCACCATGATCCGGGGCAACCTCGGGATGGCGATGCAGGGCCTCGCGGTCGTCCCGATGTTCGCCGGCTACGACCTCGACCTCGGCCGGGGCCGGATCTTCACCTACGACGTCACCGGCGGCCGCTCCGAGGAGCGCGGCTTCGCCGCCACCGGCTCCGGTTCGGTCTTCGCCCGCGGTTCGCTGAAGAAGCTCTACCGCGACGACCTGACCGCCCAGCAGGCCTCCACCCTGGTCGTCCAGGCGCTCTACGACGCGGCCGACGACGACTCCGCCACCGGCGGCCCGGACCTCGCCCGCAAGATCTTCCCGATCGTCTCGCTGATCACCGAGGACGGCTTCCGCCGCCTCACCGAGGCCGAGGTCGCGGACATCGCCGTCTCCATCACCGACCAGCGCCTGGCCCACCCCAACGGGCCGCAGGCCCCGCTGCTCTAGCCATCAACTGAGGAAGGAAGGGACGACCGCCGGTGTCCACACCGTTCTACGTCTCGCCCCAGCAGGCCATGGCGGACCGCGCGGAATACGCCCGCAAGGGCATCGCGCGCGGTCGCAGCGTGGTCGTGCTCATCTACGCCGACGGAATCGTCTTCGTCGCCGAGAACACCTCCCGGGCGCTGCACAAGGTGTCCGAGATCTACGACAAGATCGCCTTCGCGGCGGTCGGCCGGTACAACGAGTTCGAGAACCTGCGCATCGGCGGCGTCCGCTACGCCGACCTGCGCGGCTACACCTACGACCGGGCCGACGTGACCGCCCGGGGCCTGGCCAACGTCTACGCCCAGACGCTCGGCACCATCTTCTCCTCGGTCGGCGAGAAGCCGTACGAGGTCGAGCTGATCGTGGCCGAGGTCGGCCGCAGCACCGAGGACGACCAGATCTACCGGCTCACCCCGGACGGTTCGGTCGTCGACGAGAAGAACTACGTGGTGGTCGGCGGCAACGCCGACTCGATCGGCAACTACCTGGGCCAGCGCCACCGCGGCGGGCTCTCGCTCACCGAGGCGGTCAGGCTCGCCGTGGACTCGCTCGCCCGCGACCCCAACGGCGGCAGCCCGCGCACCCTCACCCCCGACCAGCTGGAGGTGGCGGTCCTCGACCGCCAGCGCTTCCAGCAGCGCAAGTTCAAGCGGATCCTGGGCGGCCAGCTCGCCCGGCTGCTCGACGGCGACTCGTCCGCGGAGACGGACGACGAGGAGAAGCCGGCGGCCACCCCGCCGGGCGACTCCGACCAGTAGTGCCCACGGGGTCCCCGCGGTGGCCGGCACCGGCCGCCACGGGGACCCCGGTGCCCCTGCGGCGGCCCGGACGGCGCCGCGGAGGCGGTTTCGGACAGCTCCCATCAGAGAATGGATGGCCCATGGACCGCCGAATTTTCGGGCTGGAGAACGAGTACGGAGTCACCTGCACGTTCCGCGGGCAGCGCAGGCTGTCCCCGGACGAGGTCGCCCGGTACCTCTTCCGCCGCGTAGTCTCCTGGGGCCGCAGCAGCAACGTGTTCCTGCGCAACGGTGCCCGCCTCTACCTCGACGTCGGCTCCCACCCCGAGTACGCCACCCCCGAGTGCGACGACGTCGTCGAGCTGGTGACGCACGACAAGGCGGGCGAGCGCATCCTCGAAGGCCTGCTGGTCGACGCGGAGCGGCGGCTGCACGAGGAGGGCATCGCCGGGGACGTCTACCTCTTCAAGAACAACACCGACTCGGCCGGCAACTCCTACGGCTGCCACGAGAACTACCTGGTGGCCCGGCACGGCGAGTTCTCCCGGCTGGCCGACGTGCTCATCCCGTTCCTGGTGACCCGCCAGCTGATCTGCGGCGCCGGCAAGGTGCTGCAGACCCCGCGCGGCGCCGTCTACTGCGTCAGCCAGCGGGCCGAGCACATCTGGGAGGGCGTCAGCTCGGCGACCACCCGGTCCCGGCCGATCATCAACACCCGGGACGAGCCGCACGCCGACGCCGAGCGCTACCGCCGGCTGCACGTCATCGTCGGCGACTCCAACATGTCCGAGACCACCACCCTGCTCAAGGTGGGCTCCACCGACCTGGTGCTGCGGCTGATCGAGGCCGGCGTGGTGATGCGCGACCTCACCCTGGAGAACCCGATCCGGGCGATCCGCGAGGTCAGCCACGACCTCACCGGGACCCACCAGGTCCGGCTCGCCAACGGCCGGGAGGCCAGCGCCCTGGACATCCAGGAGGAGTACTACACCAAGGCGCTGGAGTTCGCCGACCGCAAGGGCATCAACACCGGCACCATCGCGCGCGTCCTCGACCTGTGGGGCCGCACCCTGGAGGCGGTCAA
Source organism: Kitasatospora sp. NPDC093806 (assembly GCF_040683335.1). Taxonomy (NCBI): domain Bacteria; kingdom Bacillati; phylum Actinomycetota; class Actinomycetes; order Kitasatosporales; family Streptomycetaceae; genus Kitasatospora; species Kitasatospora sp. NPDC093806. The sequence continues at coordinate 46,613 of NZ_JBFBDO010000025.1, read as the reverse complement.
GACCGAGCGGCTGGACGGGGTGGCCGACGAGATCGACTGGATCATGAAGTACAAGCTCATCGAGCGCTACCGCGAGAAGCACCAGATGAGCATGAGCAACCCCCGGGTCGCCCAGATCGACCTCGCCTACCACGACATCCACCGCAAGCGCGGGCTGTTCTACCTGCTCCAGGCCCGGAACCAGGCGCAGCGGGTGACCACCGACCTCAAGACCTTCGAGGCCAAGTCGATCCCGCCGCAGACCACCCGGGCCCGGCTGCGCGGCGACTTCATCCGCCGCGCGCAGGAGCAGCGCCGCGACTTCACCGTCGACTGGGTGCACCTGAAGCTGAACGACCAGGCGCAGCGGACGGTGCTCTGCAAGGACCCGTTCCGGTCGGTCGACGAGCGGGTGGAGAAGCTGATCGCGGGCATGTGACGGCCGGTCCGGTGTGATCTTCGCGGTGCCCGACCCCGGTGGTGTCTACCGGGGGCGGGCACCGTCGGGGAATACGCTGTCCGTCGAGTCCGGAGCCGGAGTCCGGAGAGCCGACTTTGACCGACAGTTAGGAACGCCGTGCGCCGCACCGCCGGGTTGCTTCTCACCCTGCCCCTGTTGCTGGCGGTGGCCTGCAGCAGCTCCACCAAGCCCGCCAGTCCGGCCACGCCGTCGGCCTCGCCCAGTGCCGCGCCCACCGTGCCGGCGCCGGTGAACGAGGCCTCGCCGATGCCGACCCTGTCCGGCGGCGGGTTCGGGAGCAAGGCCACCATCACCCTCCCCGAGGGCCAGCAGCCCAGCGGTCAGTTCGTGGTGAACACCGTCAGCGAGGGGGACCGGTCCACGGTCAACAAGGGCGACTGGGTGACGGTGAACTACACCGCGAAGGACTGGACCACCGGCAAGGACCTGCCCAGCTCCTACGACTCGGGCGGCAAGCCGCAGCTCTACCAGGCGGGCAGCGGGCAGCTGGTGCCGGCCTTCGACCAGAGCGTGATCGGCAAGAAGGTGGGCAGCCGGCTGCTGGTCGTCGCCCCGCCCGCCGCCGCCTTCGGCAGCCAGGGCAGCACCCAGCTCGGCGTCGCCGCCGGGGACACCGTGGTCTTCGTGCTGGACATCATGGAGAGCCTGCCGCCGGACGCCACGCTGTCCGGCACCATGACGGCGCCCCCGCCGGCCATGCCGCAGGTCAAGGACAACGGCAAGGCCGCGGTCACGATCACCGTGCCGGCCGGGCAGGCCCCGCCGACCGACCTCCAGCAGGCCCTGCTGATCAAGGGCGAGGGCAAGCAGGTCAAGGCCGGGCAGACGCTCGTCGTGCAGTACACCGGCGTGCTCTGGGCCAACGGCCAGCAGTTCGACTCCTCCTGGAGCCACGGCGGCGCGCAGGCGCTGCAGATCGGCACCGGCAGCGTCATCGAGGGCTGGGACAAGGGCCTGGTCGGGCAGACCGTGGGCAGCCGGGTCGAACTCGTGGTGCCGCCGGCCCTCGGCTACAAGGACCAGGCGCAGGGCGCCGTCCCGCCGAACTCGACGCTGGTGTTCGTGGTCGACATCCTGGAAGCCGTCTAGCACGGCGTGTAGGGGTGGGAGAGATCCTTCGTGCGGGCTGGTTCGAGCCCGGGAGGATTCCGTACGCTTGGGCGGGCGCTCGCACAGGGAAGCGCCCGCCCTCATCCTGACCTGTCATACTGCCCTCGCACTGTGGTAGGCGCCGCCGGCGTCCGGGGTCCGGGCGGGCAGTGCGACAGCACCCCGGCGCTCACCACGCCGGCCGTAGACCTCGAAGACCTCGTGGCGAGATGGATGGGGAGTCATGTCTGAGAAAGCGTCGAGCCCGGGCGGGTCCGGTAGCGCGAACGGGAACTCCGCCGGAGACCCGGCCGACTCGCGGCCCGGCGGTCCGCTTCCGGGCGACGGCGAGTCGATCGTCGTCCCGCCGGCGATCCTGAAGCAGCAGGCCGGCTGGGGCGGCTCGGACCAGGCCGCGCGCCCCGCGGGCGGGACCAAGACCGAGGACGCCCCGCAGATCTTCGCCTCGACGGTGCGCCGTGAGGACACCTCCGAGGCCGGGTACGACGAGAACCCGGGCAACGTGGGCAAGCTCGGTGTGATCCTCGGCACGGTGCTCGGCGTCCTGCTGATCGGCAGCGCCGTCACCCTGTACCTGGTGAACAAGGACGGCTCGTCCTCCGACACCGCGGCCCCCAAGCCGGACACCGCGAAGTCCGCGCCGGCCACGCCGACCGCCGAGCCGGTCCCGCCGATCAAGGACAGCGCCAAGGTGCTGCCGACGATCACCGGCGACTTCGGCAAGAAGGCCACCATCGAGGTGCCCGGCGACCAGCCGGACGGCAGCTTCGTGGTCAAGGTCCTCACCGAGGGCACCGGCCCCAAGGTCGAGAAGAACTCCTGGACCTCGGTGGACTACACCGGCAAGGACTGGAACACCGGCAAGGACATCCCCTCCTCGTACGACGAGAAGGGCAAGCCGCAGATCTTCCAGGCCGGCACCGACGCGCTGATCCCGGCGCTCGACCAGGCCGTCGTCGGCAAGAAGGCCGGCAGCCGGCTGCTCGTGGTCGCCCCGCCGGCCGCCGCCTTCGGCGCCCAGGGCAACCCGAACATGTCGATCGGGGCGAAGGACAACCTGATCTTCGTCATCGACATCCGCAACAGCAACGCCCCGGACGCCGTGGTCAGCGGCACCGTGACCCCGCCGCCCGCGGACTTCCCGCAGGTCAAGGACAACGGCAAGAAGCCCGCCGACATCACCCCGGTGGCCGGCGCGGCCGACCCGACCGAGCTCAAGAGCCACGTCCTGATCAAGGGCCAGGGCCGCAAGGTCGAGAAGGGCGAGAAGATCCTCGTCCAGTACACCGGCGCGCTGTTCAAGGACGGCAAGGTCTTCGACTCCTCGCTCAGCAAGGGCCAGGCGTTCTCCTTCCCGCTCGGCGGCGGCCAGGTCATCGCCGGCTGGGACCAGGGCCTGGAGGGCCAGACCATCGGCAGCCGGGTCGAGCTCGTGATCCCGGCTTCGCTCGGTTACAAGGACCAGGCGCAGGGCGAGATCCCGGCCAACTCCACGCTGGTCTTCGTCGTCGACATCCTGGACGCCGGTCAGGGCTGAGGTCCGGACCGATCCGCCTTCGGGTGACAATGGTGTGCGTATGACCTTCGGGCTCGGGCCGGGTGGCCCGGGCCCGCTTGGTCATGGATCGAACCAACCGTGAGAAGAGGCACTAGTGAGCAAGCCTGAGATCGACTTCCCGGTCGGCGACGCGCCGACCGAGCTGCAGATCCGCGACATCACCGTCGGCACCGGCGAGGAGGCCAAGCCGGGCCAGGTCGTCGAGGTCCACTACGTCGGTGTGACCTTCGCGTCCGGCGAGGAGTTCGACGCCAGCTGGAACCGCGGCTCGACCTTCAAGTTCCCGCTCGGTGGCGGCCGCGTCATCAAGGGCTGGGACCAGGGCGTCGTCGGCATGAAGGTCGGCGGCCGCCGCGAGCTGGTCATCCCGCCGCACCTGGGCTACGGCAACCAGTCGCCCACCCCGGCCATCCCGGCCGGCTCGACCCTGATCTTCGTGGTCGACCTGATCGCCGTCTGAGCAGGCGTTCCGATCGCCGCTTGACCAGGCGTTTCAGTAGGGCCGCACCCCGTCCGCGGGGTGCGGCCCCACGTCTTCGCGGACTCGGCTTTTGCACGGAGTACCGCGACCGGTACGGTCGGTCCCGCCGGGTCCAGGACGACCCGGCGGCGCACCCCGCGCAGCGCGCGGCACACCGGAAGGGTCAGCGATGGCGATCGCCAAGGCAGAGCGGCTGATGAATCTCGCCCTGTGCCTGATGAACACCAGACGTCCGCTCTCCAAGAAGGAGCTGCGGGAATCCATCGAGGCCTATCGCGAAGCCTGGCAGAACAGCAGCGAGGAAGCCTTCAACCGGATGTTCGAGCGGGACAAGGACGACCTGCGCGAACTCGGACTGGTCATCGACGTCGACGAGAGCGCCCTCGACGGCGAGCTCGGCTACCTCGCCCGCGCCGACCGCAACCGCCTGCCGGAGATCGCCCTCGACGCCGAGGAGGCCGCCGCGCTCACCCTCGCCGCCCGGGTCTGGCAGCAGGCCAAGATGTCCGGTGCCGCCAGCGGCGCCCTGCAGAAGCTGCGCGCGGCCGGCGTCCCGTTCACCGAGACCGAGGGCCGGCCCGCCCTGGAGCCGCGGATCCCGGCCCGCGAGGCCGCGTTCGAACCGCTGCTCACCGCCGCCCGCGACCGCCGCCCGGTCACCTTCGAGTACCGCAAGGCCGGCGCCGCCGCCGTCGAGCAGCGCAGCGTCGAGCCGTGGGCGCTGGAGTGCTGGCGCGGCCACTGGTACCTGGCCGGCTGGGACCGCGACCGGGCGGACGCCCGGGTCTTCCGGCTCAGCCGGATCACCGGCCGGGTCAAGGCCCGCAGCGGCGCCTTCCTGGGCACCGTGCCCGAGCACGTCGACGTCCGGGCCACCGTCGCCAAGTTCGCCGGTGAGGGCGCCACCGCCACCGCGGTGGTCCGGGTCCGCCGGGGCGCCGGCTTCCCGCTGCGCACCAAGGCGCTCGCCACCCGGCGGGCCGACGACGGCTGGGACGAGCTGGAGATCCCGTACGGGAACGGGCTCGGCGCCGACCTCGCGGAGTTCGGGCCGGACGTCCTGGTGGTGGGTCCGGAGGAGCTGCGGGCCGATGTGATCGACCGGCTGCGCGCGGTGGCCGGGACCGTGGTGGAGGGTGTGCGGGCATGAGTAACGCGATCGACCAGACCCGGCGGATGCTGTCGCTGGTCACCTATCTGCGCGAGCGCCCCGGCGCCGAGGTGGCCGAGGTGGCCCGCGCCTTCGGGATCAGCGAGCGCGAGCTGATCGGCGACCTCAACGTGCTGCCGATGTGCGGCACCAGCTTCCGCGGCGGCGACCTGCTCGACATCGACACCGACGGCGAGCGGATCTGGTGGCACAACGTCGACGACGTCGCCCAGCCGCTGCGGCTGGCCGCCGACGAGGCGACCGCCCTGCTGGTCGCCGCCCGCGCGGTGGCCGGGCTGCCCGGTCTGCGGGCCGGTGACCGGGAGGCGCTCACCCGCGCCGTCGCCAAGATCGAGAACGCGGCCGGGGAGAGCGCCGAGGGCAGCGCCCGGGTCGGCGTCACCTTCGAGGCCGAGAGCCACGTCTTCGCCGACATCGACCGGGCGCTCAGCGAGGGCCGCCGGCTCTGGCTGCGCTACTACTCGCACGGGCGCGGCGGCATGACCGAGCGCGAGGTCGACCCGATCCGGCTGCTCACCGAGGGGCACACCTACCTGGAGGCCTGGTGCCGGACCTCCGAGGACCACCGGATGTTCCGGCTCGACCGGGTCGCCGAGATCAGGGTCCTGGACGTCCCGGCCGATCCGCCCAAGCGCGAGCCGCGCGACCTCTCCGGCGGGCTGGTCAACCCGTCCGCCGACGACCCCGAGGTGGTCGTCGAGGTCTCCTCCGGCGGGCGCTGGGTCGCCGAGTACTACACCCACCACCGGGCCGAGGAGCTGCCGGACGGCGGGCTGCGGATCACCCTGCGCAGCGCCGACCCCTCGCAGCTGCGCCCGCTGGCGCTGCGGCTGGGCCGGGACGGGCGGATCGTCTCCCCGCCGGAGCTCGCCGGTCAGGCGCGCGCGGCGGCGCTGGAGGCGCTGGCCCTCTACGGGGAGGGGCGGGGCTGAGCCGTGGAGCCCGGTACCAGATTCAAGGTGTACTGCTCGGAGTGCCGGGAGAAGGTGGAGCTGCCCGCCGAGGACTTCCGGCTCACCTTCGGGCGGACCGCCGCGCAGGCGCACTACAGCTTCGGCTGCCCGCTCTGCGGGGCGGCGGTGCGCAAGCCGGCCGGGGAGAAGATCGTCGCGGCGCTGACCGGGGCCGGGGTGCGGACCATGCGGCTGGTGCCGGTCGAGGGGTGAGGGCCGGGGGTGCCCGCCCCGAGCCGAAGGGCCGCGCCGGTGCCGAAAGCGATGAGTGACAAGCGACGAAGGAGCGCCGGAGCGAAGAGTGTCGGCGCCGGGTCCGAGCGGCCCGGAGGCGAGCGGGCGAGTTACAGCTAGGCTGGGGCCATGTCCTGGATGCTCGTCGCCGCCGTCCTCCTCGCCACCGCCGGCCTGCTGGTGCTCGGCGTCCTCGCGGTCCGGCTCTGGCTGGACGTGCGGGCCCTGGCGAAGGGCGTGGACGCCGCCTCCCGGGCGCTGGCCGAGGCGGCCGGGGAGCTCGCGGGCGCGGTGCCGGGACGGTCCTGACCGTTCCTGACCGTCCCTGACCGCTCCCGACCGGCCCGGGCGCGGCGCGGAGCCGGCCCGGAGCCCGCCCGGACCGCGACAAAGGGGTGACGGGGGGCTGCTGCCCGGAGGTAGGGGCGCGTTACGCTCTCCAGATGGCCCCTGAGCGCGAACCGGGGGCTGCTGTCCTGTTCGGGCGGCCGTCGTCACGGCGTCACCCGCAGCGGTTACCATCCCCGCAGCGGGCGGTCCGACGATGCCGCCGAGACTGAAGGTGGTCGAGCATGCGGGTCTCGTTCACCGCGATCCTGGTGGTCGTGGTCATTGCCATTGCGCTCTTCGGCGCCAAGCGACTGCCCGAGCTGGCGCGTTCGCTCGGCCAGTCGATGCGGATCCTGAAGAGCGAGGCCAAGGCGATGCGCACGGACGGCGCCGCCGACGCCCCGGCCCCGCCCGCCCCGGCGGCGGCCGACGAGGCCGCGGCGAAGACCATCCAGTCCGCCCCGGGCGCCTCGGCGACCGCCCGTCCGGTGAGCGGGCAGCCCGCCGGCCAGGGCGGCGGCCAGTCCGCCGCGGACGGCCGGGCGCACTGAGCGCCCCGAGCGTGCGGCACACGCGACCACTGGAGGCCCGTCGACCGGCGGGCCTCGACGCACGAGTTGAGGACCGGGGTTGAGCAAGCTCACCAAGGCGTCGAAGGCGCCCAAGGATCCCGAGGGACGGATGGCCCTCGCCGACCACCTGAGGGAACTGCGGAACCGCGTGGTCAAGTCGGTCCTGGCGATCGTGGTGATCACGATCGTCGCGCTGATCTTCCACAAGCAGATCGAGACGCTGCTGCTCAAGCCGCTTCCGCAGTGCACCCCGGACAACATCGCGGCGACCAAGGGCAAGTGCGCGCAGGTCTCGACCATCGGTCTGACCGCGGGTTTCAACTGGATGCTCAAGGTCGCCCTGACGGTGGGTGTGGTCGTCACCGTCCCGATCTGGCTGTACCAGCTGTGGGCCTTCGTGGCGCCCGGCCTGCACAAGCACGAGCGCAAGTACACGGTCATCTTCATGGCCTGTGGCGCGCCGCTGTTCCTGGCCGGCGTGACGCTGGCGATCATGCTGCTGCCGCTGACCGTCGAGGTCCTGATCTCGTTCACCCCGAACGACACCACACCGATCCTGCCGCCCGCGGACTACTTCGACATCGCCACCCGGCTGGTGCTGGTCTTCGGTCTGGCCTTCGAGTTCCCGCTGCTGCTGGTGATGCTGAACATGGTCGGCATGGTCAGCGGCAAGCGGCTGCTGGGCTGGTGGCGCGGCATGGTGATGGGCATCACCGTGTTCGCCGCCTTCGCCACGCCGAGCGCCGACCCGCTCAGCATGCTGGCGCTGGCCGCCCCGATCTGGGGGCTGTACTTCGTCGCGGTCGGCGTCGCGATCCTGAACGACCGGCGCAGGGCCCGGCGCAACCCGGACCTGGCGCTGGACGACGAGGAGGCCTCGCAGGTCGACCTCGCGGTGGCGCCGGTGGCCGGGGCCGAGGCGATCGAGGCCTCCGCCGCGCCGACCGCCGCCCGCCAGGTGCCGGCCGCCCGCCACGAGCAGATGGACGACATCACCTGATGAACTGACGGGCCGACGCGTCCGAGGGCCCCGGCCTGCTGCATCGCAGCAGGCCGGGGCTTTGTTCTTGTTCCGTTCGCCGGGGCGCGGTGGTCTTGGCACTTTCGATGGCATGTGACATATTACTGGCGTGTCCCACTCCCAGAGACTCCCCGACGTCGTGGTGGTCGGTGCCGGTGTCGTCGGCGCCGCCTGCGCGTACTACGCCGCCCGGGCCGGCCTCGCCGTCGACGTCGTCGACCGCGGCCCGGTCGCCGGCGGCACCACCGGCGCCGGCGAGGGCAACCTGCTGGTCTCCGACAAGGAGCCCGGCCCCGAACTCGACCTCGCCCTGCACGCCACCCGGCTCTGGCAGGAGCTGGCCGCAGAGCTCGGCCCCGCCGTCGAGTACGAGCCCAAGGGCGGCCTGGTGGTCGCCGGCACCCCCGACCGGCAGGCCGCGCTGCGCGCCTTCGCGGCCGGGCAGGAGGCGGCCGGCGTGCGCTCCGAGGAGATCCCCGCCGAGCGCCTGAACGAGCTGGAGCCGCACCTCGCCCCCGGGCTGGCCGGCGGCTTCCTCTACCGCCAGGACGCCCAGGTCCAGCCCGCGCTGGCCGCCGCCCACCTGCTGCGCGCCGCCCGGAACGCCGGGGCCCGGCTGTACACCGGCGAGGCCGTCCGCGCCGTCCGGCTCGGGGCCGACGGCGCCGTGCGTGGCGTCGAGACCGAGCGGCGGCGGCTGGACGCGCCCGCGGTGGTCAACGCCGCCGGCACCTGGGGCGGCGAGCTGGCCGCGCTGGCCGGAGTCCGGCTGCCGGTGCTGCCGCGCCGCGGCTTCGTACTGGTGACCGAGCCGCTGCCGCGGATCGTCCGGCACAAGGTGTACGCCGCCGACTACGTCGCCGACGTGGCCAGCGGTTCGGCCGCGCTGCAGACCTCGGCCGTGGTCGAGGGCACCCCCGGCGGCCCGGTGCTGATCGGGGCCAGCCGCGAGCGGGTCGGCTTCGACCGGACGATCTCGGTCGAGGTGCTGCACCGGCTCGCTGCCCAGGCGGCGGGGCTCTTCCCGGTGCTGGCCGGGGTGGACGTGATGCGCGCCTACCGGGGGTTCCGGCCGTACCTGCCGGACCACCTGCCGGCGATCGGCGCCGACTCCCGGGTGCCCGGGCTCTACCACGCCTGCGGCCACGAGGGCGCGGGCATCGGGCTGGCCCCGAGCACCGGGCTGCTGATCGCCCAGCAGCTCACCGGCAAGGAGCCGGAGCTGGACCTCACGCCCTTCCGGGCCGACCGCTTCCCGGCCGAGGGCGACCCGGCGTGACGCCGCGGGAACACCCCTGACCGGTCCGGTCGGGATGACCGTCGGACCACCCCACGATCGGCTCATGAGCTGAACGGAGAAACCCCACCCATGCGCCGTCCCCGCACCCCCGTCACCCCCGCGGAGCTGGTCCGGGCCGAACCCGGACCCGCGCACACCATCGAGTTCGACGGCCGGCCCGTGCCCGCGCTGCCCGGGCAGACCATCGCCGCCGCCCTCTGGGCCGACGGCGTGCTCGCCTGGCGCACCACCCGGGTGGGCGGGAAGCCGCGCGGGGCGTTCTGCGGGATCGGCGCCTGCTTCGACTGCCTGGCCACCGTCGACGGGCGGCCCAACCAGCGCACCTGCCTGCTGCCGGCCGAGCCCGGTACCACCGTCACCACCCAGGAGGGCCACGGCCGTGCCGACCTCGAAGTCTGAGCCCCGGAGCGCCACGGGCGAGCCGTACGACCTCGCCGTGATCGGGGCCGGCCCGGCCGGACTGGCCGCCGCCGTCACCGCCGCCGACCTCGGCCTGCGCTGCGCGCTGGTGGACGCCGGCCGGAGCACCGGCGGCCAGTTCTACCGCCACCCCGCGCCCGGCCTCGGCGCCGCCCGGCCCGACCGGCTGCACCACGGCTGGTCCGTCTACACCGGCCTCGCCGAGCGGCTCGACGCCCACCGGGCGGCCGGCCGGGTCGAGCTGCTGAGCGGCCACCAGATCTGGGCGCTGGAGCGCGCCGGGGACCGCGACTGGCGGCTGCACGCCACCACCGGTCCGGCCGCGGCGGACCGGGCCACCGTCCGGGCCGCCGCCGTCCTGCTCGCCACCGGCGCCTACGAGCGGCAGCTGCCGTTCCCCGGCTGGACGCTGCCCGGGGTGGTCACCGCCGGCGGCGCGCAGGCCATGCTCAAGTCCGGCCTGGTGCTGCCCGGCCGGCGGATCGTGGTGGCCGGCAGCGGCCCGCTGCTGCTCGCGGCCGCCTCCTCCCTGGTCACCGCGGGCGCCGAGGTGCCCGCGGTGGTCGAGGCGACCGCGTACCTCGGGTACGCCCGGCGCCCCGGCGTGCTGGCCGCCGTCCCGGCCAAGCTGGTCGAGGGCGCCGGGCACGGCTCGGCACTGCTGCGCCACGGCGTCCGGCTGCGTCCGCGCAGCGCGGTGGTCGAGGCGCACGGCACCGACCGGGTCACCGCCGTCACGGTGGCCCGGCTGGACGCCGAGTGGCGGCCGGTGCCCGGCACCGAACGGCGGATCGAGTGCGACGCGCTCGCCGTCGGCCACGGCCTGATCCCGCAGATCGAACTCGCCACCGAGCTGGGCGCGGCCACCCGCACCACCCCCGACGGGACGGCCGCGCTCAAGGTCGACGCCCGGCTGCGGACCACCGTCCCCGGGCTGTGGGCGGCGGGCGAGACCTGCGGGGTCGGCGGCGCCGACCTGGCGATCGCCGAGGGCGAACTGGCCGCGCACGCGGTGGCCGGCCAATCGGTGCGCACCGTGCTGCTGCGCCGCCGGTCCCGGCTGCGGGCCTTCGCCGAGCTGATGGCCGCCGCGCACCGGCCCGGTCCGGGCTGGACCGGCTGGCTGCGGCCGGACACCGACGTCTGCCGCTGCGAGGAGGTCCCGGTGGACCGGATCCGCGAGGCGGTGGAGGAGCTGGGCGCGGGCGACGCGCGCACCGTCAAGCTGCTGACCAGGGCCGGGATGGGCTGGTGCCAGGGCCGGATGTGCGGTCCGGCGGTGGCCTGCCTCGCCGGTGCCGGTTCCGGTTCCGACGCCGGTTCCGATGCCGGTGCCGGCGGCGGCGAGGGCCGGCGGGAGGTGCGGGCGGACAGCCGTCCGTTCTCCTGCCCGGTACCGCTCGGGCAACTCGCGGCCGAGCGGCACCGGGACTGAAACCGGCCGAAACCGTACGGCGGGGACTCTTGTCTCCGCCGCGCGGACTCTAATAAAATGTCACACCTCACCAAGGAGTACGCTGTGTCCCTGACCTCGCACGACACCACCAAGCCCTGGCGCGGCATCATGGTCGCCACCACGCTGCCGCTGCGCCCGGACCTCTCCGTCGACTACGACGCCTACGCCGAGCACGTCCGCTGGCTGATCGAGTCGGGCTGCGACGGCGTCGTCCCCAACGGCTCGCTGGGCGAGTACCAGACCCTGACCGCCGAGGAGCGCGCCAAGGTCGTCGAGGTCGCCGTCGAGGCCGCCGGCGACGGCTCCCGGGTCATGCCCGGCGTCGCCGCCTACGGCAGCGCCGAGTCCCGCCGCTGGGCCGAGCAGGCCGCCGAGGCCGGCGCCGGCTCCGTCCTGCTGCTGCCGCCGAACGCCTACCGGGCCGACCACGAGGCCGTCCGCGGCCACTACGCCGAGGTCGCCAAGGCCGGCGTGCCGATCGTCGCCTACAACAACCCGATCGACACCAAGGTCGACCTCGTCCCGTCGCTGCTCGCCGAGCTGCACGCCGCGGGCTCGATCGTCGCGGTCAAGGAGTTCAGCGGCGACGTCCGCCGGGCCTACGAGATCGCCGAGCTGGCCCCGGGCCTGGACCTGCTGATCGGCGCCGACGACGTGCTGCTGGAGCTGGCCCTGGCCGGCGCGGTCGGCTGGATCGCCGGCTACCCGAACGCGCTGCCGGAGGCGAGCGTCGCGCTGTACAAGGCCGCCGTCGCGCAGGACCTCACCACCGCGCTGCCGCTGTACAAGGCGCTGCACTCGCTGCTGCGCTGGGACTCCAAGACCGAGTTCGTCCAGGCGATCAAGCTCTCCATGGACATCGCCGGCCGCCCCGGCGGTCCGACCCGCGCGCCGCGCCTGCCGCTCACCCCGGAGATCGAGGCGGCCGTCCGCGCGGCCACCGAGAAGGCGCTGGCCGAGGGCCTCGCCTGATCCGCACTCCGTAGTTCCGGTATCCGGGACGGCCGGCTGCGGGGGCAGCCGGCCTCCGGGTCACCACCCACCCTCCCACCCCACGGAGCGTCACCAGATGCGTAGCCGTCACGTCTTCCACGCCGTCGACTCGCACACCGAGGGCATGCCCACCCGGGTCATCACCGGCGGATTCGGCGTCATCCCCGGCGCCACCATGGCCGAGCGCCGCGTCCACTTCCAGCAGCACCTGGACGACTTCCGCACCCTGCTGATGTACGAGCCGCGCGGCCACGCCGCGATGAGCGGCGCCATCCTGCAGCCGCCGACCCGGCCCGACGCCGACTTCGGCGTGCTCTACATCGAGGTCTCCGGCCTGCTGCCGATGTGCGGGCACGGCACCATCGGGGTCGCCACCGTGCTGGTCGAGACCGGTATGGTGCCGGTCGTCGAGCCGGTCACCACGGTGCGGCTGGACACCCCGGCGGGCCTGGTGATCGCCGACGTCGCGGTCGAGAACGGCGCCGCCACCTCGGTCACCATCCGCAACGTGCCGTCCTACTCGGTGGCGCTGGACCGCAAGATCGAGGTGCCCGGCTACGGCACGGTGAGCTACGACCTCGCCTACGGCGGCAACTTCTACGCCATCCTGCCGCTCGCCGAGTTCGGGCTGCCGTTCGAGCGCGAGCGCAAGCAGGAGATCCTGGACGCCGGCCTGGCCCTGATGGACGCCATCAACTCCGGCCCGGACAAGCCGGTGCACCCGGAGAACCCGTCCATCCACAGCTGCCACCACGTCCAGCTGCTCGCCCCCGGCTCCACCGCCGAGCACTCCCGGCACGCGATGGCCATCCACCCCGGCTGGTTCGACCGCTCGCCCTGCGGCACCGGCACCTCGGCCCGGATGGCGCAGCTGCACGCGCGCGGCGAACTGGCGCTCGGCGACGACTTCCGCAACGACTCCTTCATCGGGACCACCTTCATCGGGCGCCTGGTCGAGGAGACCGAGGTGGCCGGCCGGCCGGCGGTCGTCCCCACCGTCACCGGGCGGGCCTGGGTCACCGGCACCGCCCAGTACTTCCTCGACCCCAGTGACCCGTTCCCGGCCGGCTTCCTGCTCTGAGACGCTGATCCGCGCCGAGCGGTCACGAAGTTCCGAAGCCTGGACACCCCCGTCGAATCCCCTGAAGGGCTGCCTGCAGTGACGATCCGTTCGTACAACCCCGCCGACCCCGCGGACCTCGTCGCCGAGGCGCCCGCCCCCGGGGCCGAAGCCGTCCAGACCGCCGTAGCCCGCGCCCGGGCCGCGCAGGCCGGCTGGCTCGCCGCCGGCGCCGCCGGTCGCTCGGCCGCGCTCACCAAGGTCGCCGAGAAGCTCGAGGCGAACGCCGAGGAGCTCGCCCAGCTGATGGTGCGCGAGGTCGGCAAGCCGATCGCCGAGGCGCGCGGCGAGGTCGCCCGCGCCGTCGCGATCTGGCGCTACAACGCCCAGGCGCCGTTCGCGGCGTCCGGCGCCGTGCACGAGACCGCGGTCGGCCCCGGCCTGCTGCTCACCCGCCGCCGCCCGTACGGCGTCGCCGGGCTGATCACCCCGTGGAACTTCCCGCTGGCGATCCCCAGCTGGAAGGCCGCGCCCGCGCTGGCCGTCGGCAACGCCGTGGTGCTCAAGCCCTCCTCGGAGGCGATCGGCCTGGCCGTGCGGCTGGGTGAGCTGGTCGCCGAGGCCGGGCTGCCCGCCGACGTCTTCACCGTGCTGCCGGGCGGCGGCGCCGAGGGCGGCACCCTGGTCGGCGCGGCCGACGTGGTCTCCTTCACCGGCTCCACCGGGGTCGGCCGGCAGGTCGTCCGGACCGCCACCGAGCGCGGTATCCCGGTCCAGGCCGAACTCGGCGGGCTGAACTCGGCGCTCGTCCTGCCGGACGCCGACTTCGAGCTGGCCGCCACCCACCTGGCGGCCGCCATCGCCGGGTACGCCGGGCAGAAGTGCACCGCCACCAGCCGGGTCATCGCGGTCGGCGCGGCGTACGAGCCGCTGCGCGCGGCGCTGGTCAAGGCGCTCGCCCAGGTCGACGACACGGCGTGCGGGCCGGTCATCAACGCGGCCAGCCGGGACGAGATCACCACCGCCGTCGCCTCCGCCCAGGAGGCCGGCGCCGAGGTGCTGACCGGCGGCGGCGTGCCGGACCGGGACGGCTGGTACCTCGACCCGACCCTGGTCACCGGCGTGCCGGTGGACCACCCGCTGCACCGCGAGGAGTTCTTCGGCCCGATCGCCGTGCTGCACGCGGCGGCCGACCTGGACGAGGCCATCGCGCTCGCCAACGACACCCCGTACACGCTGGCCGCCTCCGTGCACACCCGGAACCTGGACGCGGCGCTCGCCGCCGCCGACCGGCTGGACGCGGGCATGATCCGGGTCAACGCGCCCTCCAGCGGCGTCGACTACCACCTGCCGTTCGGCGGTGCGAAGGGCGCCAGCCACGGCGGCCGCGAGCAGGGCCAGGCGGCGCTGGACTTCTACACCCAGAGCCGCACCGTCACCCTGCTGCCCGGCGGGGGTGCCTGATGCCGGCCGAGGGCACCGACGGCACCGGCGGCACGGACGGCCGGGGCGACGTGCTGCAGGTCGACACGGTCGACTACCACACGGCCGGTGAGCCGTTCCGGATCGTGGTCGGCGGCGTGCCGGCCGTCCCCGGCGACAGCGTCGCCGAGCGGCGGGCCATCGCGATCGGCGCGGGCGGCACCGCCACCGCGCCCCGGCCGGGCCCGCTGGAGCACGTGCGGCGGCTGCTCAGCCGCGAGCCACGCGGCCACGCCGGGATGTACGGCGCGTTCCTGGTGCCGCCGGACGACGACGGGGCCGACCTCGGCGTGCTGTTCTGGCACAAGGACGGCTACTCGACCGCCTGCGGCCACGGCACCATCGCGCTCGGCGCCTGGGCGGTCGACGCCGGGGTGATCGCCGCGCCCGAGTACGGCGTCGCCCGGGTCCGGATCGACGTGCCGTCCGGCCGGGTCACCGCGCTGGTCCACCGGGCCGGCGGCCGCACCACCGGCGTGACCTTCCGCAACGTGCCCTCCTGGGTCAGCGAGCTGAAGCTCCCGGTCGAGACCTCGCGCGGCACCGTCGAGGTGGCCGTCGCGCACTCCGGGGCCTGCTACGTCTCGCTGCCGGCCGCCTCGGTCGGGCTCTCGGTGACCCTCGGGCAGCTGCCCGAGCTCACCGCGATCGGGCGGGAGATCCGGGCCGCGCTGGCCGACTCCCCGGCCGTCCGGCACCCGGTGGACCCGCGGCTGTCCGGCGTCTACGGCGTCGTCCTGTACGACGAACTGCCCGCCGAGGACGGCGGGGTGAACCAGCGGAACGTCACCGTCTTCGCCGACGGCCAGATCGACCGCTCGCCCTGCGGCTCCGGCACCTCGGCCCGGCTGGCGGTGCTGGCCGCCGAGGGGCGGCTCGCCCCCGGGCAGGAGCTGCGGCACGAGTCGATCGTCGGGACGGTCTTCGGCGGTCGCGTCCTGGCCGGCGGCGACCCGTGGGGCGACGGCGTGGTCACCGAGGTGACCGGGACCGCCCACCGCACCGGCGAGCACCGCTTCCTGCTCGACCCGCGGGACGAGCTCGGCACGGGGTTCCTGCTGTGACCGGGGCTCCTGCGGCGACCGCCGCTCCCGGCGCGGCCGGCGGGGTCCGGCCGGCTCCGGTACCGCCCGGCGTGGCGGCTGAGCCGCTCCAGTCCGCCGCGCCGGGCATCCAGGCCGACCCGGCCGCCGGTGTGCTGGCGGCCGGCGAGGTCGGGCTGACGCCCGCCGAGGCGGCCCGGGCCATCGAGCAGGTGCTGCGCGAGGGCCTGGACCCGGAGGCCGCACCGGCCCGTTCGGCGGTGCCGGTGCCGGCCGGGGAGCTGCTGATGATGCCGGCCGCCGGCGCCGGGTACGTCGGGGTGAAGATCGCCGGAGTGGCGCCCGCCAACCCGGCCGCCGGACTGCCCCGGATCACCGGCAGCTACCTGCTGCTCGACGGTCCGACCCTGCAGCCGGTCGCCCTGCTCGACGGCGCCGCGCTGACCGCGCTGCGCACGCCCGCCGTCACCGCCGTGGCGCTGGACCGGCTGGCCGTGCCGACGGCCGCGCACCTGGTGCTGTTCGGCTCGGGCCCGCAGGCGTACGGCCACCTGGACGCGCTGCTGGACATCCGTCCGCTGACCCGGGTGACCGTGGTCGCCCGCAGCGCGGGGCCGGCCGAGGCGCTCGTCCGGTACGCCCGGACGCGCGGCCCGGCCGCCGAGGTCGGCACCCCGGCCGACGTGGCCGGGGCCGACCTGGTGGTCTGCTGCACCACCGCGCGCACGCCGCTGTTCGACGGCGCGCTGGTGCCGGACCACGCGGCGGTCGCGGCGGTCGGCTCGCACGAGGTGGACGCGCGGGAGGTGGACGAGGTGCTGGTCGGCCGGTCCGCGCTGTACGTGGAGGCGCGCTCGGCCGCCCTGCGGGAGGCCGGTGACCTGCTGATGGCGGGCGTCACCGGGGCCGACCCGCTCTGGAACCTGGCCGAGCTGGTGCGTGGCGAGGCGCCGGTGCCGACCGACCGGCCGAGGTTCTTCAAGAGCGTCGGGATGGCCTGGCAGGACCTCGCGATCGCGGCCGAGGTGCACCGGCGCGAGCCGGTCTGAGCCCTCCGGTCGGTTTTCTCCGACCCCTTGTCGTCGGGCCTTGCTGTGGGGCCCGACGCCGGGTGCCGGCGCCACGGCGCGGCGTCGGCACCCGGCACTCCCTGGGGCCGGTCCGGCACGATCTGCCGGACCGGTCCCAAGTCCGTTTCCTCGGACGGGGGTTGGTCGTTGAAGTGAGCGACCGGAGCTGCGGTCGACGTGGTGGGATGGGATCCCCGGCCACGTCGGCCGCTTTGGCGTTTCCGGCCTCGCGTTTCCGGCCTCGCGTGTCCGGCCTCGCGCGTCAGGCGTCCTGGCGCGGCGGCCGGTAGGTGGCGATCAGCCGGGCCAGGTGGCGGCCGGTCAGGTGGAGCGGCTCCTCGCTGCGGGTGACCTGGGCCTGCAGCTCCGCGCCCTCCAGGGTGTTGATGACGGTGGCGGCCAGTTCGCGGGCGTCGGTCAGACCGATCCCGGAGCCGTGCAGCTTCTCCTCGACGATGGCCCGCCAGTTGGCGAACGCCTCGGCGACGGCCTCCTCGATCACCGGCGCCCGGCCGACCGTCTCCAGCGCGGTGGTGGTGATCGGGCAGCCGTCCTGCCAGTCGGACGCGCGCAGCGCCTCGGCGAGCAGCCGGGTGCAGGCGACGACCGCCTCGGCCGGCCCGTCCGCGCTGGCCAGCCCCTCGCGCAGCAGGTCGGCGAACTCCTGGTCACCGTGCCGGATCGCCGCGGCGGCCAGCTCCTGCTTGCCGCCCGGGAAGAAGTGGTAGACGGAGCCGAGGGTGGCCTCCGCCTCGCGGGAGATCTGCTTGATGCCGGTGCCCTCGTAGCCCTGGCGCTGGAGCAGCCGGGAGGTGGCCCGGACGATCCGCTCGCGGGTGCCGGTGGTGGTCGTCTTCACGGGGGGAGTCTAGCCGAGAAATGGATAGAGCGTTCGTTCCAGTGCTGTGCTAGCTTCTCCTCCTGGATAGAGCGTTCGTTCTAGACATTCTTCACGGAGGGGAACCCATGTCCGTCGAGCAGCCCAAGAAGTCCGTCACGCTGATCGGCCTCGGCCCGATGGGGCAGGCCATGGCCGGCGCCTACCTGGACGCCGGCTACCGGGTCACGCTGTGGAACCGCACCGCCGGCCGGGCGGACGACCTGGTCGCCCGCGGCGCCGTCCTCGCGCCGGACGCGGCCGCGGCGGTCGCCGCCAACGACCTGGTCGTGCTCAGCCTCACCGACTACGACGCGGTGTACGCGGTGCTCGACGCCGCCGGAGCCGAGCTGGCCGGCAAGGTCGTCGTCAACCTCAGCTCCGACACCCCCGACCGGGCCCGGGAGGCCGCCCGCCGGCTGGCCGGGCTCGGCGCCGTCCACCTGACCGGGGGCGTTCAGGTGCCGCCCTCGGGCATCGGCCGGCCGGAGTCGTCCACCTTCTACAGCGGGCCGGTCGAGGCGTTCCGGACCCACCGGGCCGCCCTGGAGGTGCTCACCGGCGCCGACTACCGGGGCGACGACCCGGGGCTCGCCCAGCTGTACTACCAGATCCAGATGGACCTCTTCTGGACCTCGATGGTCGGCTATCTGCACGCCACCGCCGTCGCCGAGGCCAACGGCATCCCGGCGGACGCGTTCCTGCCGTACGCCTCCTCGACCGCCGCCTCGATCCCCGGTTTCCTGGCCTTCTATGCGCCCCGGATCACCGCCGGGAACCACGCGGGCGACGTCGACCGGCTCACCATGGGCCTCGCCAGCGTCGAGCACGTGCTGCACACCGTGGAGGCCTCGGGGGTGGACGCCGGGGCGCTGCGGCAGCTGGCCGGCACCTTCCGGCGGGGCGTCGAGGCCGGGCACGGCGGGTCCAGCGTCAGCAGCCTGGTGAAGCTGTTCAAGGGGGAGTGATGGGGGAGTGACGTGAAAGCGGGCCGCCGGCCGTTGTCACCGGCCGGCGGCCCTGCCACCATGGGCTCCGGGAGCACGCTCCGGTCGCTGATGGATCATCCGAATCACGGAATGTTGCACACTCAACGTAACGTGACATTGTACGCTGGTGTTCTGCACTCACCGGAGGAACACCATGGCCGACCTCAAACCCCGCACCCTGATCTCCGTCCAGGAGCGGCTGCGCGACCAGGTCGCCCACGCCCTCCGGGCCGCCCTCATCTCCGGTGAACTGCGCCCCGGCGTCGTCTACTCCGCGCCCGCCCTCGCCGCCGACTTCGGCGTCTCCGCCACCCCCGTCCGCGAGGCCATGCTCGACCTCGCCCGCGAGGGCCTGGTCGAGGCCGTCCGCAACAAGGGCTTCCGGGTCACCGAGCTCACCGAGCGCGACCTCGACGACTTCACCGAGATCCGCGCCCTGATCGAGGTCCCGACCGTCGGCCGGGTCACCCGGGCCGGCGTCGCCGAGCAGCTGGAGGCGCTGCGCCCGCAGGCCGAGGCGATCGTCGCCGCCGCCCGCAAGCACGACCTGATCGGCTACCTCGAAGCGGACCGCCAGTTCCACCTCGACCTGCTCGGCCTGGCCGGCAACACCCGCCTGGTCGAGGTCGTCGGCGACCTGCGCAAGCGCTCCCGCCTCTACGGCCTCACCCGCCTCGACCAGCGCGGCGAGCTGGTCTCCTCGGCGGAGGAGCACCTGGAGCTGCTCGACCTGATGATCGCCGGCGACGCCCCCGCCGCCGAGGCCTGCATGTCCCGCCACCTCGGCCACGTCCGCTCCCTCTGGGCCGAGGGCCAGGCCGAGGCGGAGGCCGAAGAGGAAGCCCGCCCGGCCCTCCGCCTCCGCGCCCGGTAGCGGTCACCCGTTCGGGGGAAGTCGGTCGAAGAGCGTCCCGCGATGGGACCACCTGCGGCAGGGTGCGGGTATGGCCCCTTTGCCGCTTGAGATGGCCGATGTGCTCTTCGACCGCTTCCCCGGCCACCGGGTAGAGGTTCTCGGCGGGCTGGTCTCGGTCGAACCGCTACAGGACATGTGCCACGCCAGGATCCTGAGCGACGTGATGGCTGCCTTTTTTCGAGCGGGAATGCGGTGCGACGACCGGCCCCGGGCGATCCAGCGGCTGGCGATCTGGCTGCCTACCGGGCCCTTCGATTACGCCATTCCGGACCTGTCCGTCGTCGATCCGGAGATCGACGACCACATGATCGAGTTCAACTGCTACGACCCGGCGGTCTTCCGGCTGGTACTGGAGGTGACCTCGTCCGCCCTGGGGGACGAACTCACCAGGAAGCCCGCCGCCTACGCCTCCGGCGGTGTGCCCGTCTACGTCATCGTCGACCGGACCAATCAGCGGGTCATGGTGCTCACCGAACCTCAGGGCACCGAATACCGAGTGCGCGCAGTCCACCACCCGGGGGAGTCGTTCACGTTGCCGGAGTCGATCGGGGTGTCGGTGACGATCCCCGTGAATGATCTGGTGGTGATCAGGCCGTGACCGCCGGGACGGTGAGGTGGCCGTCGTGGACTTCGGCGATCTGGTCGACGGCGGTGAGGTGGGTGCGGTCGTGGGTGACCAGGATGGTGGCGGTGGCGCGCTGGTGGGTGAGGGTGGTCAGCAGGTCGAGGACGGCGGCGCCGCGTTCGTGGTCCAGGGCGCTGGTGGGCTCGTCGACGAGGAGCACGGTGGGGTCGTTCATCAGCGCGCGGGCGATGTTGACGCGCTGGCGCTGACCGCCGGACAGCTGGTGCGGGCGGCGGCCGGCCTGGTCGCGCAGGCCGACGGCGGCCAGCAGTTCCAGGGCGCGGGGCAGGGCGCCGCGCGGGGAGCGGCCGTCCAGGTGGGCCATCACCTGGAGCTGTTCCGCGGCGGTCAGCGACGGCAGCAGGTTGGCCTGCTGGAAGACGATGCCGATCCGGTGCCGGCGCAGTTCGGCCAGCTCGGCGCGGTTCAGGCCGGTGGTCTCCACGCCGTCCACCACCACCCGGCCCGAGTCCGGGGCGATCAGCGTCGCGGCCACCGCCAGCAGGCTGGACTTGCCGGAGCCGGACGGGCCGACCACCGCCGTGACCGTGCCCTTCGGGACGGTCAGCGAGACCTCGTCCAGGGCGGTGAGCCGGCCGTCGCCGTCCGGGTAGGTGAGGGTGATCCGGTCGAGGTGCAGGGTCATCGGGCGCTCCCCAGGGCGGTCAGCGGGTCGACGGAGGTGATCCGGCGGATGGACAGGGCCGCGCCGACCGCGCCCAGCGCGATCATCACCGCGGCCGGGAGGAGGACGGTCGGGGCGTCCAGGACGAACGGGACGGCCGAGCCGATGACCGCGCCGAGGCCGACCGCGATCGCCGTGCCGACGGCGGTGCCGAGCACCAGCAGCAGGACGGCCTGCCCGAGCGCGTCGCGCAGCAGGTAGCGGGTGGAGGCGCCGAGCGCCTTCAGCACGGCGATGTCGCCGCTGCGCTGGATCGTCCAGACGGTGAAGAACGCGCCGATCACCAGCGCCGAGATGGCGAACAGGAAGCCGCGCATCAGCTGCAGCGAGCCGTTCTCCGAGGTGTAGGAGCCGATCGCGGCGAGCGCATCCGTCCGGTCGCGGGTCTCGGTGCCGAGGCGGGCGTCGGCCGCGTCCAGGTCGGCTCCGGCGGTGGTGCTGAGCGCGACCACGGTGGCGTGGCCGGCGCCGCCCGGGGCGACCTGCTGCCAGTCCGTCAGGGTGGTCCAGACCACCGGGGTGTGGCTGTAGGAGGCGTCCCCGGCGACGGCGGTGACCCGCAGCGAGCGGCCCGCCAGGGTGAGCGCGTCACCCGGCCGCAGTCCGCCGAGGTCCTTCGCGGCGCTCTCCGACAGCACCGCCCCGCCCGGGGCGAGCGAGGCGCCCTGCGGGGCCAGCGTCGAACCGTCCGGCACGCCGAACACCGAGAGCGCGGCGGTGCGCGCCCCGGCGGTCGCCTTGGTGGTGGCGATGCCGAGCGGCTGCGCGGCGCTCACCCCGGGGGTCCGCTCCCAGCCCTGCCACTGCTCGGGGGTGACCTGGGAGTCGGTGAACGACAGCTTCTGGCCGTCGGCGGGCCGGCCGAAGGCCAGGTGGTCGGCGGGCAGGCCGCTGATCGCCGAGATGTTCTGCCGGCCCAGCCCGGCCGTCAGCCCCGACAACAGGCCGACCAGCACCGTGATCAGCACGATGACGGTCCCCATCAGGGCGAACCGCCCCTTGGCGAACCCCA
The DNA here is from genome assembly GCF_040683335.1 of Kitasatospora sp. NPDC093806. Classification (NCBI taxonomy): domain Bacteria; kingdom Bacillati; phylum Actinomycetota; class Actinomycetes; order Kitasatosporales; family Streptomycetaceae; genus Kitasatospora; species Kitasatospora sp. NPDC093806. The sequence goes on along the minus strand of NZ_JBFBDO010000025.1, from coordinate 24,795 downwards.
GATCCCTCCAGGCGACGAACACCGCAAGCCCTTCCGCTCGATCCACTGCGACACTGACGACAGTGGTCGAAGAGGGGCCCGCCGGGCATCGCACCGGGGATTGGAACCTCGGCATCGCAGGGCGGAAGCGGAGTTCAACCTTTTGATTGATGCCGGTCCGCGGCACGGACCCTAGGCTGGACGGATGGCGACCGAACGATCCCGCACCACCCCCGTCGCCCGCGTCCTCCAGGTCTGCCTGCACCTGCTCGTGGCGGGCCTGCTCGCCCTCGCCGTGGTCCGGGCCCTGGCCGGCCGGGGCGGCGACCCGGCGGCCGTCACCGCCGCCGCCACCGCGATGGCCGCCGTCTACGCGGCCGGGCCGCTGATCGCCGCCGTCGGCCGCTCCCGGCGGGCCGCCGGGCTCTGGCTGGCACTGCTCGGCGTCACCTGGGTCGGGGTGCTGGTCGTCACCCAGGACGGCGTCTGGCTGGCCTTCCCGCTGTACTTCCTCGAACTGCACCTGCTCGGCCGGCGCGCCGGTTTGGTGGCGGTGGCGCTCACCGCGGGCGCCGCCATCGTCGCCTACTCCGCGCACCAGCACACCGTCAGCGTCGCCCCGGCGATCGGGCCGCTGCTCGGCGCCGCCGTCGCCACCGCCACCGTGCTCGGCTACCAGGCGCTCTACCGGGAGAGCGAGGAGCGCCGCCGGCTGATCGACGAACTCACCGCCGCCCGCGCCGACCTGGCCGCCGCCCACCACGCGGCCGGCGTCCTCGCCGAGCGCGAGCGCCTCGCCCGGGAGATCCACGACACCCTGGCGCAGAGCCTCTCCAGCATCCAGCTGCTGCTGCGGGCCGCCCAGCGCGCCCTGCCGGACCGCACCGAGGCCGCCGCCGAGTACGTCGAGCAGGCCCGGCAGGCGGCCCAGGACAACCTCGCCGAGGCCCGCCGCTTCGTCCGCGCGCTCACCCCGCCCGACCTGGAGAGCGACACCCTGCCGGTCGCGCTGGAACGGCTCTGCGCCACCACCACCGCGCGCAGCGGTCTGCCGGTGCGGCTGCACGTCTCCGGCGAGCGGGTCCGGCTGCCGGTGCCGCACGAGGTGGCGCTGCTGCGGATCGCCCAGTCGGCGCTCGGCAACACCGTCCGGCACGCCGGGGCGACCCGCGCCGAGGTGACGCTCAGCTTCATGGCGGGGGAGGTGGCGCTGGACGTGGTGGACGATGGGGCGGGGTTCGACCCGGCGGCCGCGGGCGCGCGCGGGGGGACGGACGAGGGGGACGGCGGGTTCGGGTTGCCGTCGATGCGGGCCCGGGCCCGGGCGCTCGGCGGCACCTTCGCGGTGGAGTCCGCCCCCGGCGAGGGGACGGCGCTCGCCGTGCTGCTGCCATTGCCCGACGACGAGGAGGCCTCGTGACCGACGGTGTGATCCGCCTGCTGCTCGCCGACGACCACCCGGTGGTCCGGGCCGGGCTGCGGGCCGTCCTGGAGTGCGAGCCGGACTTCGCGATCGTCGCGGAGGCCGCCACCGCCGAACGCGCCGTCGAGCTGGCCGCGGAGGTCCCGGTCGACGTGGTGCTGATGGACCTGCAGTTCGGGCCGGGCTCGGCGATGAACGGCGCGCAGGCCACCGCGGCGATCACCGCCCGCGGGGCGGGGGCGCCGCGGGTCCTGGTCGTCACCACCTACGACACCGACGCGGACACCCTGCCGGCCCTGGAGGCCGGTGCCACCGGGTACCTGCTGAAGGACGCGCCGCCGGAGGAGCTGGCCCGGGCGGTGCGCTCGGCGGCGGCCGGGCGGACGGCGCTGGCGCCCACGGTGGCGGACCGGCTGCTGGAGCGGATGCGCACGCCCGCGGCCGCGCTGAGCGTCCGGGAGACCGAGGTGCTGGGGCTGGTCGCGGACGGGCTCACCAACCAGCAGGTCAGCCAGCGGCTGCACCTGAGCCAGGCCACGGTGAAGTCCCATCTGGTGCACATCTACACCAAGTTGGGCGTGGAGTCGCGGACGGCGGCGGTGCGGGAGGCGCGGGCGCGGGGGCTGATCCGGCGCGGCGGCTGAGCCGGCGGGGGGCTTAGTAGGGTGGGCCCGCTCGAACCCGCGTCCGCCGTGTGAGTGGAGGATCCCCCGATGGCCGTCCGACTCGACGAACTCGCCGTGCCCGTGATCGCGGCGCCGATGGCCGGCGGGGCGTCCACCCCGGAGCTGGTCGCCGCCGTGAACGGGGCGGGCGGGCTGGGCTTCCTCGCCGCCGGGTACCGGAGCGCCGCCGCGACCGTCGAACAGGTCCGCCGCCTCCGGGAGCTGACCGACCGCCCGTTCGGCCTGAACCTCTTCGTGCCCGCCGCGCCCGGCGATCCGGCGGCCGTCGCCGCCTACCGGGAGCGGCTGCGGCCGGAGGCCGAACGGCACGGCGTCACCCTGCCCGAGGAGATCGCGCCGGACCGGGACGACTGGGACGCCAAGATCGCCGCCCTGCTCGCCGAGCCCGTCCCGGTGCCGGTGGTCTCCTACACCTTCGGCCTGCCGGCGGCGGCCGAGGCGCGGGCGCTGCGGGCGGCCGGGACCTTCCAGATCGGCACCGTGACCACGCCGGCGGAGGCGCGCCGGGCCGAGGCGGCCGGGATGGACGCGCTGTGCGTCCAGGGTCCGGAGGCCGGCGGGCACCGGGCCACCCACGGCGTGGCGGACCGCCCGGGGACCGTCCCGCTGCTCGACCTGCTGGCCGCCGTCCGGGCGGTGACCGGGCTGCCGCTGATCGCGGCCGGCGGGCTGGCGGACGGCCCGGGGATCGCGGCGGCGCTGCGGGCCGGGGCGGTGGCCGTCCAGCTGGGGACGGCGCTGCTGCGGGCGGACGAGTCCGGGGCGTCGGCGGCGCACCGGGCGGCGCTGACCGAGTTCGGGGGGACGACGGTGACCCGGGCGTTCACCGGCCGTCCGGCGCGCGGGCTGCGCAATGACTTCATCGACCGCTACGAGCCCTACGCCCCGCCGGCCTACCCGGAGGTGCACCACCTGACCCAGCCGCTGCGCGCGGCGGCGACCCGGCGCGGCGATACCGGGGCGATGCACCTGTGGGCGGGCACCGGGCACCGCTCGGTCCGCTCCGGTCCGGCCGCCGACCTGATCCGGTCCCTCTGGGCCGAGGCCCGCCCCGCCGTCTCCTGACCGGGGGCGGCGGGGCGGGGCGGCTCGGTCGGCTCAGCCGAGCAGCTCGGCCATCCAGGACTCGATGGCGGGGGCGGTGCGGGGGAGGGCGCCGGACATCAGGCGGGCGCCGTCGGAGGTGATGACGAGGTCGTCCTCGATGCGGATGCCGAGGCCGCGCAGTTCGAGCGGCAGGGTCTCGTCGTCGGGCTGGAGGTAGAGGCCGGGCTCGACGGTGAGGACGTGGCCCTCCTCCAGGACGCCGTCCAGGTAGGTCTCGGCGCGGGCCTTGGCGCAGTCGTGGACGTCGAGGCCGAGCATGTGGCCGGTGCCGCAGAGGGTGTAGCGGCGGTAGACGCCGCTGTCCTCGGCGAGCGCCTCCTCGGCGGAGACCCGCAGCACGCCCCAGTCGGCGAGGCCCTCGGCGATGACCCGGGCGGCGGCCTCGTGGAAGTCGCGGAAGCGGGCGCCGGGGCGCAGGGCGTCGATGCCGGCCTGCTGGGCGGCGAGCACCAGGTCGTAGGCCTGGCGCTGGACCGGGGTGAAGGTGCCGCTCAGCGGGAGGGTGCGGGTGATGTCGGCGGTGTAGAGGGTGTCGGTCTCCACACCGGCGTCGAACAGCAGCAGCGCGTTGGGGTCGAGCGCGCCGTCGTTGCGGATCCAGTGCAGGACGCAGGCGTGCGCGCCGGCGGCGGCGATGGTCTCGTAGCCGATGCCGTTGCCCTCGGCGCGGGCGCGCAGGTTGAAGACGCCCTCGATCCAGCGCTCGCCGCGGTGGTGGCGCAGGGCGGCGGGGAGGGCGCGGACGACGTCCTCGAAGCCGAGCACGGTGTGGTCGACCGAGAGCTGGAGCTGCTCGACCTCCCAGGCGTCCTTGACCAGCCGCAGCTCGGACAGGACGGCGGCCAGTTCGCCGTCGGCGAGGGCGAGTTCGGGGGAGCCGGGGCGGCCGGTGGCCGCGTCGACCTCGGCGTCGACGTCGGTGAGGACGCGGGTGGTGGGCTGCGGGCCGGTGAGCAGCTTCTCCAGCTCGTCGAGGTGCTCGACCCGGATGCCGGTGAGCTGCTCGGCCTCGGCGAGGTCGGGGCGGCGGCCGACCCAGAACTCGCCGTAGCGGCGGTCGCGGTAGAACTCGGCGCCGCGCACCGGGTCGCCGCCGCGCGGGGAGCGGGGGCGGAAGTAGAGGACCGGCTCGTGGCCGTCGGGGCCGGTCGGCTCCAGGACCAGGACGTGGCCGACCTGGTCGTCGCCGGTGCAGCCGGTGAGCCAGGCGTAGGCGCTGTGCGGCCGGAAGCGGTAGTCGACGTCGTTGCTGCGGACCTTGAGGCGGCCGGCCGGGACGATCAGGCGCTCGCCGGGGAAGGCGGCGGAGAGCCGGGCGTGGCGGCGGGGCAGCACGGCGTGGCCGGGGACCCGGGCGTCGGCGGGGAGCGGGGTGGGGGCCCAGGAGGTGCCCATGAACGCGTTGAGGGCGGGGGAGACGGGGAGGTCGTGGCTTCCGGTGTTGAGGCCGGTCTGACGGAGGGTCACCGGGGTACTCCTAAGCGGGGCTGCGCGGCAGGGGGACGGGGGGCGGCACGGACACAGCTCGGTAACGGGTGGTGTCACCTCTTGTGCAGTGCAATTTCACATTACTATGTTACGGGTCACACCGCGGAGCGGCTAGACCCCCTGAGGTCGCCCTCCCGGTGCCATCCCGGATCCACCCCCGGGGCGGACGACGGGCCTTAACGGCGGGCCCCCCACTGCGGAGTCAGATATGAACAGGCGTACCCAGACCGCCATCGCGGCGGCCATCGCGGCGGCACTCTCCCTCGGCCTCGGGGCCTGCGGCAACAAGGACAAGGACGACAACGGCGGCGGGACCAGCGCCGCCTCGACCAAGGGGCCGGGCGCCGACACCGGCGAGATCGTGGGCGGTTCGCCGGCCAAGGGCGGCACCCTCACGGTGCTGACCAACCAGGACTTCGCCCACCTCGACCCGGCCCGCAACTGGACCCTGCCGCAGATGGACTTCGGCACCCGGCTGATCTACCGCACCCTGACCACCTTCAAGGCCGCGCCCGGCGACGCGGGCAACGAGATCGTCCCCGACCTCGCCACCGACGTCGGCCGCCCCTCCGACGGTGGCAAGACCTGGACCTTCACCCTGCGCGACGGCCTCAAGTACGAGGACGGCAGCGCGATCAAGTCCTCCGACATCAAGTACAACGTCGAGCGCTCGTTCTCCCCCGACCTCACCGGCGGCCCCGACTACGCGGTCCAGTACCTGGCCGGCGGCGAGAACTACAAGGGCCCGCTGACCGGCGAGCACCTGGCGAGCATCGAGACGCCGGACGACAAGACCATCGTCTTCCGCCTCAAGCGCCCGGTCGCCGAGTTCTCCTACACCGCGACCCTGCCCACCTTCGCGCCGGTGCCGCCGGCCCAGGAGAAGGGCACCCAGTACGACATGCGGCCGTTCTCCTCCGGCCCGTACAAGATCGAGAGCTACGACCGCGGCAAGCAGCTGGTGCTGGTCCGCAACAGCAACTGGGACGCCGCCACCGACACCGTCCGCAAGGCCTATCCGGACAAGATCGTGGTGACCCAGGGCCTCAAGGGCGGCCAGGTCGACGACCGCATCATCGCCAGCGACGGCGCCGACGCCAACGCCATCGAGATGCCCTGGATGCGCCCCGAGTCGGTGTCCAAGGTGCTGCCCAAGCCCGACGTCAAGGCCCGCCTGGTGGCCGAGCGCACCGGCTGCACCGACAGCCTCTACCTGAACACCGCCAAGGCGCCGTTCGACGACCCGAAGGTCCGCGAGGCGATGATGTGGGCGGTCGACCGCGAGGCCCAGGTCACCGCGTTCGGCGGCCCCGCGATCGCCGACGTCGCCACCTCGTTCCTGCCGCCGTCGCTCACCGGCGGCGTCAAGGCCGACCCGCTGAAGATCCCGGCCGCCGGCGACCCGGCGAAGGCCAAGGAGCTGCTCAAGGCGGCCGGCAAGAGCGACCTCAAGGTCTCGCTCACCGTCTCGCTCGGCGACAAGACCCGCGGTGAGGCGATCCAGCAGTCGCTGGCCAAGGCCGGCGTCCAGGTCACCGTGAACACCGTCGACCCCTCGGCGTTCACCGACACCCTCGGCGACACCAAGAACGCGCCCGAGCTGACCATCAACGGCTGGTGCCCGGACTACCCGTCCGGCGCGACCTTCCTGCCCTTCCTCTTCGACGGTCGCACCATCAAGGAGAAGGGCAACCAGGGCAACTACAGCCAGTTCCGCGACCAGGCCACCATGGACGAGATGGACCGCATCGCGGGCCTGTCGGACGTCAAGGAGGCCAACGAGGCCTGGAAGAAGCTGGACGAGGAGCTGCTGAAGAAGGCCCCGGCCGTCCCGCTGATGTGGCAGCGCCGCGCGCTGCTGGTCGGCACCAACGTGGCCGGCGCGTTCGGCGCCCCGGGGTACGCCGGCATGATCGACATGGCCACGGTCGGCCTCAAGGACCCCGCCAAGAGCCAGGGCTGAGGGGCCGTCCGCGCATGAGTACCACCACTGAGCCCGCCGCCGCGCCCGTCGCGGCGGCGGGCCCCGCGAAGCCCTCCGGGCGCGGGCCCTGGCGGCTGGTCTGGGACCAGCTGTGGGCCAAGGGCTCGGCCCGGTTCGGGCTGATCATGGTCGCCGTCCTCGTCCTGCTGGCCGTGCTGGCCGGACCGCTGAGCGCGCTCGGCGGCTGGACCGCGGAGGAGTTCGACAAGCGCTCCATCGACGCCTACCTGGGCGGCATGCCCAGGGGCGACTTCGGCGGCATGGGCGCCCGGCACTGGTTCGGCGTCGAGCCGATCACCGGCCGCGACCTGTTCGCCCGGGTCCTGCACGGCGGCCAGGTCTCCCTGCTGATCGCGTTCATCGCCACCGCCGTCGTCGTGATCGCCGGCACCCTGGCCGGCATCGCCGCCGGCTACTTCGGCGGCCGCGTCGACAGCGTGCTGTCCCGGCTGATGGACCTCACGATGTCCTTCCCCTCGCTGATCTTCATGATCGCGATGATGTCGGTGGCCAAGGACGTCAACCGGATCCTGCTGATGACGATGGTGATCGGCCTGTTCGGCTGGCCCGGCATCGCCCGGGTGGTCCGCGGCCAGACCCTCTCGCTCAAGCACCGCGAGTACGTCGAGGCCGCCAAGGTGGGCGGGGCCCGCTCCTGGCGCATCCTCACCCGGGAGATCCTGCCCAACGTCTCCGGCCCGATCATCGCCTACACCACGCTGCTGATCCCCGGCATGATTGCCACCGAGGCCGCGCTCTCCTACCTCGGCGTGGGCGTCCGGCCGCCGACCCCCTCCTGGGGGCAGATGATCGCCGAGTCGATCGTCTTCTACGAGACCGACCCGACGTACTTCCTGATCCCGACGGTCTTCCTCTTCGTCGCCGTGCTCGCCTTCACCCTGCTCGGTGACGCGCTGCGCGACATCCTCGACCCGAAGGGAGGACGGGCGTGATCCTCTACCTCGGCCGCCGGCTGCTCGGCGTGGCCGGCATCCTGCTGGCCATCTGCGCCATCACCTTCACCATCTTCTACCTGCTGCCCAACGACCCGGCCGCGGCCGCCTGCGGCAAGACCTGCAGCCCCGAGCGGCTGGCTGAGGTCAAGGCCGCGATGGGCCTGGACGCGCCGGTCTGGGAACAGTTCGGCACCTACCTCACCGGCATCGTCGCGGGCCGCGACTACGGCAGCGGCCCGAGCGCCACCCACTGCGGCTTCCCCTGCCTCGGCTACTCCTACGAGTACTCGCTGCCGGTCTGGGACCTGCTGGTCGACCGCCTGCCGGTCTCCGTCTCGCTCGCCCTCGGCGCGGCCGTCCTGTGGCTGGTCCTCGGCCTCGGCGCCGGTATCCTCTCGGCGCTGCGCAAGGGCAGCGCGACCGACAAGACCCTGATGATCATCTCGGTCGGCACCGCCTCGCTGCCGGTCTACTTCACCTCGATCATGCTGATCTGGGGAGTCGTCCGGTCGGTCGGCCTGCTGCCCTACCCCGCGTACCACAAGTTGACCGAGAACCCGGTGGAGTGGGCGAGCAACCTGCTGCTGCCCTGGATCGCGCTGGCCCTGCTGTACGCGGCCATGTACGCCCGGCAGAGCCGCACCTCGATGATCGAGACGATGGCCGAGCCGTACATCCGCACCGCCCGCGCCAAGGGCCTGCCGGCCCGCACGGTCACCGTCAAGCACGGTCTGCGCTCCGGCATGACGCCGATCCTCACCATCTTCGGCATGGACCTCGGCGGCCTGCTGGCCGGTGCCGTCATCACCGAGTCGATCTTCGGACTGCCCGGTATCGGACGACTCTTCTACGACGGGCTGCTCCGCTCCGACCAGCCCGTCATCCTCGGCGTCACCCTGCTGGCGGCGTTCTTCATCGTGGTCGCGAACCTGCTGGTCGACCTGCTCTACGCGTACGTCGACCCGAGAGTGAGGTACTGATGGCTCCGTTGTTGGAGGTCGAGGACCTCAAGGTCTCCTTCGACACCCCGCGCGGCACCGTCCGGGCCGTCGACGGCATCACCTTCACCGTCGAGGCCGGGAAGACCCTCGGCCTGGTCGGCGAGTCCGGCAGTGGCAAGTCCGTCACCTCGCTCGCCGTCATGGGCCTGCACCGCGGGGCCGCCGTCACCGGCTCGATCCGGCTGAACGGCAAGGAGCTCAACGGGCTCGGCGAGAAGGAGCTCGGCGCCGTCCGGGGCCGGCGGATCGCGATGATCTTCCAGGACCCGCTGTCCAGCCTGCACCCCTTCTACCCGGTCGGGGAGCAGATCGCCGAGCACTACCGGGTGCACTTCAAGGCCTCCCGCAAGGCCGGCCGGCAGCGCGCGATCGAGATGCTCGCCGAGGTGGGCATCCCCGAACCGGCCCGCCGGGTCGACGAGTACCCGCACCAGTTCTCCGGCGGCATGCGCCAGCGCGTCATGATCGCGATGGGGCTGGCCTGCGAGCCCGACCTGCTGATCGCCGACGAGCCGACCACCGCGCTCGACGTCACCGTCCAGGCCCAGATCCTCGACCTGATCGCCCGGATCCAGCAGGAGCGCGGCCTCGGCGTCGTGATGATCACCCACGACCTCGGCGTGGTCGCCCGGGTCGCCCACGAAGTGCTCGTCATGTACGGCGGGCGAGCCGCCGAACAGGCCCCCGTGGAACGGCTGTTCGGCGCCCCCGCGCACCCGTACACGCGCGGCCTGCTCGACTCGCTGCCCCGCCTGGACGACACCGACGACGCCCCGCTGCGGGCCATCCCCGGCAGCCCGCCGTCGCTGATCGCCCCCGCCCCCGGCTGCTCCTTCGCCCCGCGCTGCGCCCGCACCGCCGCCGCCACCGCCGAAGAGCACGGCCGGTGCCTGTCCGAGCGGCCCGGGTTCGGGCTGCTCGCCCCCGGCCACCAGGCCGCCTGCCACCTGCCGCTGGTGCCGGAAGGAGCCCTCGGATGACCGAGCCCCTGTTGTCCGTACGGGACCTCGTCAAGACCTTCCCCGGTCGGCGCGGCCGGACCGGCCGCCCCGGCGCGCCGATCCGGGCGGTGGACGGGGTCAGCTTCGACGTCGGCGCCGGTGAGACGCTCGGCCTGGTCGGCGAGTCCGGCTGCGGCAAGTCGACCACCGGGCGCATGGTCGTCCGGCTGATCGACCCGACCTCCGGCTCCGTCGCCTTCGACGGCACCGAGATCGGCGGCCTGAGCCAGGCCCAGCTGCGCCCGCACCGCAAGCACCTGCAGATGGTGTTCCAGGACCCGTACTCCTCGCTCAACCCCCGGCAGACGGTGGCCCGGATCATCTCCGAGCCGCTGCTGATCCAGGGGTCGAGCGCGGCCGAGGCGCGCAAGCGGGCCGGCGAGCTGATGGAGCTGGTCGGGCTCATCCCCGAGCACCTCGACCGCTACCCGCACGAGTTCTCCGGCGGCCAGGCCCAGCGCATCGGCATCGCCCGGTCGCTGGCCACCTCGCCCCGGCTGGTGGTCGCCGACGAGCCGGTCTCCGCGCTGGACGTCTCCATCCAGGCCCAGGTGGTCAACCTGATGGAGCGGCTCCAGGACGAGCTGGGGCTGGCGTACATCTTCATCGCGCACGACCTCTCGGTGGTCAAGCGGGTCTGCGACCGGGTCGCGGTGATGTACCTCGGGCGGATCGTCGAGATCGGCGACAAACACCAGGTCTACGGCAACCCGGCGCACCCGTACACCAAGGCGCTGCTCTCCGCGGTGCCGCTGCCGGACCCGGCCGCCGAGCGCGAGCGGGAGCGGATCGTGCTGATCGGCGACCCGCCGAGCCCGGCGAACCCGCCGTCCGGGTGCAGCTTCCACCCGCGCTGCCCGAAGGCGCAGGAGGTGTGCCGCACCGAGCGGCCGCTGCTGCAGATCGTCGGCACCGGCGGGCGCGAGGCGGCCTGCCACTTCCCGGAGGGCTGAGGGCGCGCCCTCTGTGGGCCGTGGGTTCCGCGGCCGTGGGCGCTGCTGTCGGGCGCGCCCCCGGCCGCGGTCAGTACACCGCGGGCCCACCGCAGACCGCCGTACCGTCCGGCCACCCCCACGGCGGACGGTACGGCACCAACCGGTGCGAGGAGCGTGCTCCTCGTGCCACCGAGCCCCCGGTCGGGCGTGGCGGGGAACCTGATGAGGGCCACGCCCGGCCGGGTCCAACCCCGGCGGCCCCCTGCCGGGTGCGTCGGGCCCGTCGGGTCCGCCCGGGCTGTCGGGTCCCGGCGGGCCCGGACGGGACTCCATCGGACTGGTGGACTCCACCGTTCAGCCGCTCAGCCGGCGTCCTTCGGGGCGTCGGCTGCGGCGTTTCCGGCGTCGTCGTCGTACGGGCGGGCGGGCGGCAGCCGGCGCGGGCCGGGGCCGTCGGCGGCCAGCGCGTCCTGCGGGTTGAGCACCCGGCAGCGGCGCAGCGAGAGGCAGCCGCAGCCGATGCAGCCGGTGAGCTCCTCCTCCAGCCGCTCGATCTCGCGGCGCCGCGCGGCGAGCAGCGCGGCCCAGCGGCGGGAGATCCGCTCCCAGTCGCGCTTGTCCGGCATCCGGTCGGCGGGCAGCCCGGTGAACACCTCGGCCACCTCGGCCAGCGGGACGCCGAGCCGTTTGGCGACCAGGATCAGCGAGAGCCGGCGCAGTACGTGCCGGTGGTAGCGGCGCTGGTTGCCGGCCGTCCGCTCGGCGGCGATCAGGCCCTGTTCCTCGTAGAACCGCACCGCGGAGGCGGCCAGGCCGGTCCGGCGGGTGACCTCGCCGATGGTCAGCAGGTCGGCAGCCCGGCGCGGTACGGATCCCGTCACGTCGGTTCCCATCGCATCCGCGTCCTTGACCTCAAGTTCACTTGAACTACTAGCGTACCGAAGTGTGACCCACGACACGCCCGCGCAGACCGTCAGCAGCCCCGCCGACCAGGGACGTCACGCTCCGCAGCCGGCCTGCGCGGCGCCGCCGGAGCCGTCCGGCGGCTGGGGCGAACTGTTCACCCGGCAGTACGCCGCACAGGCCTCGATCCTCGCCGGCGGCGTCGCGCTGTACGCGATGAACCTCTACTTCACCGCCGCCCTGCTGCCCTCGATCGTCGCGGACATCGGCGGCGCGCGGTTCTACGCCTGGGTGGCCACCGGCTTCCTGACGGCGGCCGTGATCGCCGCGATGCTGGTCAGCCGGCTGCTCGCCCGGCTCGGGGCCGCGCGCGCCTACCTGGCCGGGTTCCTGGTGTTCGGCGCCGGGGCGGCGCTGACCGCGGCCAGCCCGTCGATGGCGACGCTGATCGTCGGGCGGGTCGTCCAGGGCCTCGGCGGCGGGCTGCTGGCGGGCCTGGGCTACGCGGTGATCCGGTCCGCGCTGCCGGAGCGGCTGTGGACCCGGGCGGCCGGTCTGGTGTCGGCGATGTGGGGCGTGGGCACCCTGGTCGGGCCGTCGCTCGGCGGGCTCTTCGCCGAACTGGGCCTGTGGCGCGGGGCCTACCTGGTGCTGCTCGGGGCGGCGCTGGTGCTGGCGGTATTGGCCCGGCGTTCGCTGCCCGGCCCGGTCGCCGGTGGCGCCGGGCTCGCGGAGCCGCTGCCGCTGCCCTCGCTGGTGCTGCTGACCCTGGCGGTGGCGGTGTTCAGCACCAGTTCGACGGTGCCGCGCGGCTGGCCGACGGCCCTGTGCCTCGGGGCGGGGCTGGCGCTGCTGGCGGGCTTCGTGCTGGTCGAGCGCGGCGGCCGGGCGACCGTCCTGCCGCGGCTGACCTACCGGCGCGGCAACCACCTCAAGTGGGTCTACCTGACCGTCGCGGTGTACTGCGCGGGCGTGATGACGGAGACCTTCATCCCGCTGTTCGGCCAGGAGCTGGGCGGGCTGAGCCCGTTGGCGGCCGGGTTCCTCGGGGCGACGGTGTCGGTGGGCTGGACGGCGGCGCAGCTGTTCAGCGTCAACGTGCGCTCGGTCCGGGCCCGGGAGCTGGCGGTCCGGATCGGTCCGGCGGTGCTGACGGCCGGCCTGCTGGCCTACGGGCTGCTGCAGACCGGGGCGGCCTCGGGCGGCCGGGTGCTGCTCTGGGCGGCGGTGCTGGTGGCCGGCGGGACGGGCATCGGCGTGGCCTTCCCGCACCTGAGCGTCGCGGCGATGCGCAGCACCGACGACGAGGCGGAGGGCGCCAAGGCGGCGGCGGGCCTCAACACCACCCAGCTGATCGCCTTCTCGCTGAGTTCGGCGCTGGCCGGGACGCTGGTGAGCGCGGGCGGGGAGGCGCGGCTGGACGCGGCCCGGTACCTGGTGTTCGGGCTGGGCTCGCTGACCGTGTTCGGGGTGGTCACCGCGGCGCTGAGCCTGCGGCGCGGGCGCTGAGCGCGGACGCACGGCGGCCCCGGTCCTCCCCCTTCGGAGGACCGGGGCCGCCGTCCTGTCCGTGGTACCTGTCTTCCACGGGAGGCCCGGTGCTCAGGACACCGGGGGTGTGCGGCGGGTCAGCTCAGTGCGTTCAGGACGCGGGGCCGACCCGGACGGTGGTGATCCGGCCGCCCTGGGACTCGCGGACGACCTCGATCTTGGTGTTGGTGTCCGGGACCTTGACCCCGAGGTTCGGGGTGGCCGGGTCGCTGTAGACGCCGGTGCGGTCGTTGAAGGCCGGGACGGCCGGCTCGGAGCCGATCCGGACCGGGACGCCCGCCTTGTGCAGGGTGAACCCGGTGGTCGGCTTGAGCGAGAAGGTCGCGTCGAAGGTCTGCGCCCGGCCGTTGACCAGGGTGCCGTCGGCGAACTTGATCGGCGTCGGGTGGGCGTCGATCGGCAGGATCAGGCCGCCGCCCGGGTGGTCCTTGGTGTTGTTGTCGCCGTAGCCGGTGTCCCAGAGCCAGACCAGCACGCCCTCCTGGTACGGGTAGTTGTCGACGATGTCCTTCTTGCCGTCGACGCCGGTGTACCCGAAGTTGTACGGGCCGGTCTTCAGGAAGGCGCCGTAGCCGGTGTAGCGGCGGTTCTCCACCAGGTAGGCGCGCGGGTGCTGCTTGACCGCGGTGCGGCCGGTGACGACGGTGAAGCCGGTGGCGGTCCAGCCGTTGGCACCGTTCTCGGCGCCGTCGGCGAACAGCTCGGTCCCGCCGGCGGTGATCTTCACGGCGTCGACCAGGACGCCCTTGCCGTGGGTGTTGCCGTCCGAGGTGACGTGGAAGCGCAGTCGGACGTTCCGGCCGGCGTAGCCGTCCAGCGGGATGTGCAGCTGCCGGTACGCGCCCGAAGTGCCGCTGAGGCCGGGGGTGTTGGCGCTGGTGGTGCCGAGCGGGGCGCCGTCGACGGTGCCGGGCAGGGCGGTCCAGCTCTTGCCGCCGTCGGTGGAGGCCTCGACGGTCAGGAAGTCGTAGTCCTGCTCGACGTCGTACCAGACCGCCGCGTCCAGGGCGGCCGGGCCGGTGGCGGTGCGCAGGTCGACGTCGCGGGCGAGCGCGTTGTCCAGGTTGTCGCCGGTGTCGCTCCACCAGTGCTTGCCGCCCTCGCGCGGGTCGGCGAGGTCGGTGCTGGTGGTGCCGTCCGGCAGGTGCACCAGGACGGCCTGGGCCTGGTCGGTGTTGTAGCCGCTGACGCCGAGCGCGTGGCTGGAGCGGGTGGCGGCCTGCGCCTCGTCGTAGTTGAGCCAGCCGAACTGCAGCTTGCTCCAGGCGTCGAGGTCGCCCGGGTACCCGCCGGTGGTGTTCCTGCCCTTGCCCAGGTACGAGCCGGAGGACATCAGCGACCAGAAGTTGACGCTGTTGTCGCCGCCGGTGGTGCTGTACAGGTCGGGCAGGCCGAGGTTGTGGCCGAACTCGTGGGAGAACAGGCCGACTCCGCTGTTCTCGCCCGCCTGGACGTAGTCGTAGACGTACAGGCCGGTGTCGCCGACCGGGGCGCCGCCGATCCGGTTGCCCGCCGGGCCGGTCTGGCCGGTGGCGTCGGGGAAGGTCCAGCTGCGGTGCGCCCACAGCGCGTCGGCGCCCTGGGAGCCGCCGCCCCAGGTCTCGTCGACGCCGGCGTGCACGACGACGACGTTGTCGAGGTAGCCGTCGGGCTGGTTGAACTCGCCGTCCTTGTCGTGGTCGTAGCGGTCGTAGACGTCGTACTGGGCCAGCTCGGCCTTGACGTCGGCGGCCGTCCGGCCCTTGGCGAGCTGGCCGTCGTACCAGGCCTTCACCGCGTCCCGGATGAACTCCTGCCCCTGCGTCCAGGCGCCGGAGCCCTGGGGGCCCTTGTTGGAGCCGTAGCGGGCCTCGTTGTAGGGCAGGGTGACCCAGTCGCTGACGGTGCCGTCCAGGTCGTACCGGCCGGAGGACTGGGTGCGGTAGTAGTTGCGCATCGAGACCGCGCCGGGCGTGTCGTCGAAGAACATCTTCTGGTAGTAGTCGCGGCTGAAGTCCTGGTTCCAGAGCGTGTGGTTGTCGCTCGAACCGGGCTTCGGGATGCTGTTGTGCAGCGGCCCGGGGGTGCCGCCGTAGCGGGGCTGGCCGTTGTACAGCGTGCTGTTGTCGACCTGGTCGCCGAACTGGGCGAGGATCACGAAGACCTTGTCCTTGCGCTGCTGCGCGAGCTGGACGTAGTCGTTGCCGATCCGCACCTTGGCGGGGGCGCGGCGGTCGGTGGTCTTGGCCACGGCGCCCTTGTTGACCTGCTCCAGCGCCTTGGCGCGCAGCGACTGGCGCTCGCGCTCCTGCGGGGCGAGCGGGCCGGGCGGGGCCTCGACGCCGCCGGTCTCGGCGCTGTCGCCGGTCTCGGCGGTGATGGTGAGGGCGGGGGTGGGGGGAGCGGCCTGGGCGGGGGAGCCGACGAGGGTGGCCGCTATCGCGCTCGTGGTGAGCACGGCCGCGAACGCCGCGGACAGTCTGCGCAACTGACCGGTCCTTTCCGGACGGTGGGTGGTCGGGTGAGCGCAGGTAATATTTCACATGTCATGGGTCACATGGAAGATGGTGGACAGGGCCTTCGCGGATAGGGCGGGCCCTTCGCGGGTAAAGGGACGGGCCGCCCGTCGGAGGACGGGCGGCCCGGAACCGGATCAGGGCTTCGCTGTCAGAGCTTCAACGCGTCCCGCAGGAAGGCGAGTTCGGCCAGCGCCAGCTGCTCGTTGACGCCGCCCGGGGTCATGTGGGTGATGCCGGGCGGGGCGATCAGGCTGTGCGGCCGGCCGGCCCGGGTGAGGGCCTGGGAGAGCAGCAGGGTGTGCGCGGGGTGCACGTTGTCGTCGGCCAGGCCGTGGAGCAGCAGCAGCGGACGGCTGAGCGACGGCGCGTCGTCCACCAGGCAGTCGGCCGCGTAGCCCTCCGGGTTCCGCTGCGGCAGGTCCAGGTAGCGCTCGGTGTACGCGGTGTCGTACAGCCGGAAGTCGGTGGGCGGGGCGCCCGCGCAGGCGGCGTGGAAGACGTCCGGGCGGCGCAGCACGGCCAGGGCCGCGAGGTAGCCGCCGTACGACCAGCCGCGCACGCCGACCCGTTCGAGGTCGAGGTCCGGGTGGTCGGCGGCGAGCGCCTGCAGCGCGGCGACCTGGTCGTCCAGCGCGACCTGGGAGAACCGGCGGAAGATGGTGCGGACGAAGGCGGGGGAGACGAACGGGGTGCCGCCGTTGTCGACGGTGACCACCGCGAAGCCCTGGTCGGCCCACCACTGCTTGAGCTGCCAGCGGCGCGGCTCGTTGGCCACCGCCTGGAAGCCCGGCCCGCCGTAGACGTCGAGCAGGACCGGCAGCTTCCGGCCGGGGACGTGGCCGGTCGGGTAGACCACGGCGCTGGGCAGTGCGCGCTGGGTCACCCGGGCCAGGATCGGCTCGACCCGGTAGGGCAGCGCGGCGGAGCGGTCCTCCAGGACGTGCTCGGTGCCGGCCGGGGTGAGCGCGCGGCGCAGGACGCCGTCCGGGCCGGCCGAGATCAGCAGCAGGGTCTCGCCGGCGGCCAGCGCGCTGTGCACGCCGGGGCCCTCGGAGAGCCGCTCGGGCGCGCCGCCGTCCGGGTCGACCAGGTGGACGTGCTGGTCGAACGGGTCGCCCTCGCCGGTCTCGCAGAGCAGCCGGCCGCGCAGCCGGCCGACCACGCGGCGGATCTGCAGGCCGGTGGTGTCCAGCGGCTTGCCGTCGAGGGCCAGGCCGCGGGCCTCGGGCGTGTCGTGGACGGTGAGCAGCCGGCCGTCGGCCAGCCGGGCGGGCGTGCCGGGCAGGTCGTCGACCCAGAACTCGTCGGTGGTGCGGGAGAGTTCGGTGGTGGCGCCGGTGGCCGGGTCGGCGCTCAGCAGCAGCACGTGCTGCTGGAGCCGGTCGGCGACGGTGAGCAGCAGCTCGTCGTCGTCGGCCCACTGGGCGGCGCACAGGTAGGGGAAGGTGTCGGCGTCCCACGCCAGCCGGGTGCGGGCGCCGTCCAGGCCGAGCACCCAGAGTTGGACGTCGGCGTTGGGGCCGCCGGCCTGCGGGTAGGCGAACTGCTCGGGCGCCTGCTCGGGGTGCGCCGGGTCGGCGAAGTACCGCGGCGGCAGGGCGGATTCGTCGACCCGGGTGGCGAGCACGGCGCCGCCGTCCGGGCGCCACCAGTGGCCGCGGGCGCGGCCCAGCTCCTCGGCGGCGGCGAACTCGGCGACGCCCCAGCGGGCGCCGTCGGCGGGGCTGAGCCGGTGCGGGGCGGCCGGTCCGACCGGGGCGGCGGTGACGTACAGCGCGTCGTCGGCGACGTACGCGGTCCGCTCGCCGGACGCGTCCGGGCGCGGGTCGAACGCGGGACCGGCGGTGGGGAGTTCGACGGTCGTGCCGGTGCCGGTGTCGGTGCGGAAGAGCCGCCCGTCCAGGGTGAAGACGGCGACGGCGAGGTCGGCGGTGGCGGCGTAGGTGCCGATGCCGGCGGCGGTGAGCCGGGTCCGCTCGCGCAGCCGGCGTTCGACGGCGGGCAGGTCGGCGGTGGCGCCGGTGCGGCCGGGGGCGAGGGCGGTGGGGTCGGCGAGCTCGCGCTCCTCGCCGGTGGTGAGGTCGAGGAGGTGGAGCCGGTCGAACTGGTCCTCGGGACCGCTGGAGCGGAGCAGCAGCAGACGGGTACCGTCCTGGTGGAGCGAGATCGCTCGCGGGGCACCGAAGGCGAAGCGGCCGGTCCGGGCGCTGAGGGAGAGGTAGGGGTCGGTGATGGTCACCGCCCGATGGTCGCCGCGGGACCGGCTCGTGGACCAGTAGGACGACATGTGAAATGTCACACATCACGTGATCCAGGTAACATGCCTGGGGCCGCCACAGGAGGAGACGCAGTGACCCAGACCCCGCGGGCCGTCGAAGCCCCCGAACCGCTGGCCGGGGCCGAGCGGCTGTTCTCGCTGGACCCGGCGGTGGTCCACCTCAACCACGGCTCCTTCGGCGCCGTGCCCGTCCCGGTCCGGCGGCTCCAGCGGCGGCTGTACGAGGAGCAGGAGGCCGACCCGGACGGCTTCTTCTTCGACCTGCCGGAGCGGGTCGCCGCCGCCCGGGCCCGGATCGCCGGCTTCCTGGGCACCGAGCCGGAGCTGCTCGCCCTGGTGCCCAACGTGACCGACGCGATCGCCGTCACCCTGGCCAACGTGCCGCTCGCCGCCGGGGACCGGATCCTGGTCACCGACCACGGCTACGGCACCATCACCGAGGCCGTCCGCCGGCGCGCCGAGGAGACCGGCGCCGAGCTGCACACCGTCGAGCTGCCGCTGGACCTCCCGGACGGGGACGCCGTCCGGGAGGCCGTGCTCGCCGCGGTCACCGACCGCACGGTGCTCGCCGTGCTGGACGGCATCAGCTCGCCGACCGCGCGCCGGATCGCCACCCCCGGCCTGCTCGCCGCCCTGCGCGAGCGCGGCGTGACCACCGTGGTGGACGCCGCGCACGAGCCCGGCATGCTGGCCGCGCCGGTCGCGCCGGAGGCCGACTTCTGGTTCGGCAACCTGCACAAGTGGGCCTTCGCCCCGCGCGCCACCGGCGTCCTGGTGGTCCGACCCGAGTGGACCGGCAAGATCCGCCCGCTGATCCTCTCCTGGGAGGACCACCGCGGCTACCCGGCCAACGTCGAGTGGCGCGGCACCCTCGACTACACGCCCTGGCTGGCCGCCCCGGCCGGCTTCGAGCTGCTGGACGAGCTCGGCGCGGACCGGGTCCGCGAGCACAACCGGCGGCTGGCCGGCTACGGGGCCGGGCTGGTCGCCGACCGCGTCGGCCTGGCCCCGCTGCCGGCCTCGGCCGGGCTGGCGATGCGCGCCCTGCGGCTGCCGGCCGGGGTCGCCGAGACGCTGCCGGAGGCCCAGGCGCTGATGGCCGCGATGTGGCGGCGGCACGCGGTGCGGACGGTGGCCCGGCCGTGGCCGGGCGGCGGGGTGCTGCGGGTCTGCGCGCAGCTGTACAACCGGGCGGAGGAGTACGAGGTGCTCGCGGCCGGGCTGGCCGAGCTGCTCGCCTGAACCGGCCCGCCGCTCGCGTGCGGCCGGGCGGCCCGCTCGGCCCGCTCGGCCCGCTCGGCCCGCTCGGGTCCGCTCAGCCCGGCCGGTCTTCCCGCTCCGCCCGGTCCGCGCCGGCGCGGAGCTCCGCGAGCAGTACGGACTGGTCCGAGATCAGCCCGGTGAGGATCCGGCGGGCCGTCCGCAGCAGCTCGGCGACGTCCCCGCCGGCCAGCGCGTACACCACCGTGGTGCCCTCCCGGGTGGCGGTGACGATGCCGGACCGGCGCAGCACCGCGAGCTGCTGCGAGAGGCTGGACGGTTCGACCTCCAGCTCCGCCAGCAGATCGCGGACCGGCGTCGGTCCGGCCTGCAGCAGCTCCAGCACCCGGATCCGGACGGGGTGGCCGAGCATCCGGAAGAACTCGGCCTTGGCCTGGTACAGCGCGACCGCCACAACGCTCCCTTCCGTGGCGTCGGTGTGGTTCGGTGTGGTGTCGTCGGTCAGACCTCCAGCTGGAGCTCGATCTGCTTGAGCTGGTGGCGGGCCATCGCGAGGTTGGCGCGGGTGCGGTCGAGCGCCAGGAAGAGGAACAGCCCGCGGGCGTTCTTCGTGGTCAGCGGCCGGACCAGGTGGTACTGGCTGGTCAGGCTGACCAGGATGTCCTCGATCTCGTTGTCGTGCAGGTTGAGCAGCTCCATCGCGCGCATCTTGGCCCGGACCACGTCGGTGTTCCCGGCGGCGGCGACGTTGAGGTCCAGCCCGCCGCCGTCGCCGAGGGTGCCGAGCGCCATGCCGCTGCCGTAGTCGACCAGGGCCACGCCGATCGCCCCGCCGATCGCCATCGCGTCCTTGAGCGAGGACTCCAGGTTCGCCATCGTCTGCTCCTCCCGCGGCCCGGTGGCTGTGACCGGGCCGTGTCATCGAATGTGCCGGTGGCACCGAATGTAGGGAGACGGGACGGCGTGTCACCACGGATGACCGTAGACGTTCGAAGCTGGTCGATGTCCGGCGACCTTCTGATCGTTTGAAGACATTTGCAACTATGGATGTGAAAGAGATCCGATCCACCGGCCGGGAAAAACGGTGCTATCGATGTCAGCCCTGCCGGGTAACCTCTCGCTGAGATGCGAGATCACACCAACGACCCCCGGACGGCGATGAACACCCCTGAGCCCGAGCCCTCCGACGACCGGGAGCTCAACCCCGCCGAGGCCTACGCGGCCTTCCGACAGCGGGCCAAGGAACAGGCCACCGCCCTGTACGGCTTCCAGCAGCTGTACGACTTCCCGCTCGACGACTTCCAGCTGGAGGCCTGCCGGGCCCTGGAGGCGGGCGAGGGCGTGCTGGTCGCGGCGCCCACCGGCTCCGGCAAGACCATCGTCGGCGAGTTCGCCGTCCACCTCGCCCTCCAGGGCGGGCGGAAGTGCTTCTACACCACCCCGATCAAGGCCCTCTCCAACCAGAAGTTCGGGGACCTCGTCAAGCGCTACGGCGCCGACAAGGTCGGCCTGCTCACCGGCGACAACTCGGTCAACGGCGACGCCCCGGTGGTGGTGATGACCACCGAGGTGCTCCGCAACATGCTCTACGCGGGCTCCAGCACCCTCGACGGCCTCGGCTACGTGGTCATGGACGAGGTGCACTACCTCGCCGACCGCTTCCGCGGCGCCGTCTGGGAGGAGGTCATCATCCACCTCCCCGAGTCGGTCACCCTGGTCTCCCTCTCCGCGACCGTCTCCAACGCGGAGGAGTTCGGCGACTGGCTGGACACCGTGCGCGGCGGCACCAAGGTCATCGTCTCCGAGACCCGGCCCGTCCCGCTCTGGCAGCACGTGATGGCCGGCAACCGGATGTACGACCTGTTCGCCAACCCGGACCGCGACGGCCGCCCCAAGGACGCCCCGCGCAACCCGGCCAAGGCCGTCAACCCGGAGCTCGTCCGGCTCGCCCGTGCCGAGCTCGACCGCAACCCGCGGGACAAGTTCGGCCGCGGCCGCGGCCGCTCCATGCCCAACGGCCGCCCCGGCCGGGTCTGGACCCCGGGCCGGGTCGACGTCATCGACCGGCTCGACGCCGAGGGCCTGCTGCCCGCGATCACCTTCATCTTCAGCCGGGCCGGCTGCGAGGCCGCCGTCCAGCAGTGCCTCTCCTCCGGCCTGCGGCTCAACAAGGAGGGCGACCGCGCCCGGGTCCGCGCCATCGTCGAGGAGCGCTGCGCCGACATCCCCGACGAGGACCTGCACGTCCTCGGCTACTTCGAGTGGCTGGACGGGCTGGAGCGCGGCATCGCCGCCCACCACGCCGGCATGCTGCCCCGGTTCAAGGAGGTGGTCGAGGAGCTCTTCGTGAAGGGGCTGGTCAAGGCCGTCTTCGCGACCGAGACCCTGGCGCTCGGCATCAACATGCCCGCCCGCTCGGTGGTCATGGAGAAGCTCGTCAAGTGGAACGGCGAGACCCACGCCGACATCACCCCCGGTGAGTACACCCAGCTCACCGGCCGGGCCGGGCGGCGCGGCATCGACGTCGAGGGCCACGCCGTCGTGCTGTGGCAGCGCGGGCTCGACCCGGAGGCGCTGGCCGGTCTCGCCGGCACCCGCACCTACCCGCTGAAGTCCTCGTTCCGGCCGTCCTACAACATGGCCGTCAACCTGGTCGCGCAGTTCGGCCGGCACCGCTCCCGGGAGCTGCTGGAGACCTCCTTCGCGCAGTTCCAGGCCGACCGCTCGGTGGTCGGCATCGCCCGCCAGGTCCAGCGCAACGAGGAGGGCCTGGAGGGCTACCGCGCCTCCATGACCTGCCACCTCGGCGACTTCGAGGAGTACATGGGGCTGCGCCGGCAGCTCAAGGACCGCGAGAACGACCTCGCCCGCGAGGGCAGCAGCCAGCGCCGGGCCGCCGCCGTCGAGTCCATCGAGCAGCTCAAGCCCGGCGACGTCATCCACGTGCCCACCGGCAAGTTCGCCGGCCTCGCCCTCGTCCTCGACCCCGGTCTGCCGCCGGTCAGCCGCTCGCCGCGCGGCGGCCCGCGCCACCCGGACTACCAGGACGGGCCGCGCCCGGTCGTGCTCACCGCCGAGCGGCAGGTCAAGCGCCTCGCGATGATCGACTTCCCGTACCCGGTCGCCGCCGTCGAACGGGTCCGGATCCCCAAGTCCTTCAACCCGCGCAGCCCGCAGTCCCGGCGCGACCTCGCCTCCGCGCTGCGCACCAAGGCCGGCCACCTGGAGCCCGAGCGGTTCCGGCGCGGCCGCGCGGCCGCCGCCGACGACCCGGAGATCACCCGGCTGCGCACCGCCCTGCGCCAGCACCCGTGCCACGGCTGCGACGAGCGCGAGGACCACGCCCGCTGGTCCGAGCGCTACCACCGGCTGCACCGTGACACCGAGCTGCTGGAACGCAAGATGCGCTCCCGCACCCACACCATCGCCCGCACCTTCGACCGGGTCTGCGCGCTGCTCGCCGACCTCGGCTACCTCAGCGGCGACACCGTCACCGCGGACGGCAAGCGGCTCGGCCGGCTCTACGGCGAGCTCGACCTGCTCGCCTCCGAGTGCATCCGCGAGGGCGTCTGGGACGGCCTCGCCGCCGCCGAGCTCGCCGCCTGCGCCTCGGCGCTGGTCTACGAGGCCCGGCAGTCCGACGACGCCACCGCCCCCCGGGTGCCGGAGGGCGCGTCCAAGGAGGCGCTCGGCCAGATGGTCCGGATCTGGGGCCACCTCGACGCCCTGGAGGAGCAGCACCGGATCAACACCGCGGAGGGCGTCGGCCAGCGCGAACCGGACCTGGGCTTCGCCTGGGCCGCCTACCGCTGGGCGCTCGGCCACTCCCTGGACCAGGTGCTGCGCGACGCCGACATGCCGGCCGGCGACTTCGTCCGCTGGACCAAGCAGCTGATCGACGTCCTCGGTCAGATCCAGGACGCCGCCGGCGAGAACGCCGAGCTCCGCAAGACCGCCCGCAAGGCGGTCGACGGCCTCCGCCGCGGCATCATCGCCTACTCCTCCGTCGGCTGACCCGACCCCCTCTCGATGCCCGGGCTCCCCACGGAGCCCGGGCATCCCGCTGTCCAGGGGTTCCCCCCACCCCAGTCGGTTTCCGGCGGAACCGGTCGTGGCGCGGGGGTGGAATCGACGATTGCCTGACAGGGCCTCGGGCCGAGGACTAGCCTTGACATGCTCAGAGCAGGAGAATGCCTCGAACTGGCACCGGACCTGCCCGGGAACCGGGGGTGGAGGGCGGGCCAGGGCGGCACGGCACGACTCGGACCACCGCGATCACCGGCAGGGGATCGGGGCCACCGCACGTCACAGGAGACGATCGTGACAATTCGCAGGAAACTCTCGGCCGCAGTCCTCGCCGGCGGCATCCTGGCCGGCGGCGTGGTGGTCGCCACGCCGGCCAGCGCCAACGACCAGGTCACGTGTCCCACCCAGAACAACAGCTTTCCCATGAGCCACGGCCTGGAAGTCTGGACCTCGCACGGCAACTACTGCTACGCGGGCACCCCCGGCTGGCATGCCGTCAACCAGCGTGACGTCTACCGGATCACGGCCGACTGGAACCACGGGCGCTTCGAGACCAGCTCCGGTCCTTTCGAGATCGGGCCGAGCAGCACCGGGGACTACCAGCGCAACCTCCCCTTCGTCACCGTGTACAGCGTGACGATCCTCAACGGCTAGAGCCGGCCCCGGTGACGACCTGAGGACGCTCCTGGCGCTGCCACGGGCAGCGCCAGGCAGCCCCGCGTCCGCACCGCCCGCCGCGCGGCTCGGTCGCCGCCGGAGTGGGAAGTCGGCCTCAGCCGGCGGCGAGGAGCCGCAGGCGGCTGAGGGTGCGGTCGATGTCCGGGGGCAGGCCGTCGCCGTGGAGGGCCTCGGTGAGGGGTGCCTCGGCGAGGAGATGGAGCCGGGCGTCGCGGTCGTGCAGGACGTCGACGAGGTTGGCGAAGCGCTGGGCGGCGTCGCGGTCGGCCGAGGAGAGTCGCGGGAGGCCGTCGAGGACCCAGGTGTCGTAGCGGTCGGCGAGGGTCAGGAAGTCGATGGTGGAGGTGCGTTCGGCGCACAGCTCGTGGAAGTCGAACCAGACCAGGCTGCCGCGCACGGCGCGCGCGGTGAGGGCGCGGCCGCCGACGTCGAGCTTCTGGTGCTCCTCCAGGGTGGGCGGTTCGAGGCCGGCGGCGCGGAGGCGCTCGGGGTTGGCGGGGGAAAGGTAGCGGCCGGTCCCGAAGCGTGACCGGGCGGCCCCGTCGGCGCGGTCGGTCCGGTCGGTCCGGTAGTCGCGGGGGCCGGCGACCTCGACGACGTCCAGCGAGGCTTCGAGCAGCTTGATGGTCGGCTCGAACATGTGGTGGTGGACGGGGTTCGGCAGCAGGCCGGCGGGCGGGTAGTTCGAGGTGGCCACCAGGGTGGTCCGCCGCTCGAACAGCGAGGTGAGGACCCGGCCCATCATCATGGCGTCGCCCGGATCGTGCACGTGGAACTCGTCGAAGAACAGCAGCTTGCAGTCGCCGAGCAGTTCCGCGACGGCCAGGTCGCAGGCGTTGCGCTCCCGGCGGTGGCGCGCGTAGACCGTGTGGAACTCCCGGAAGAACTCGTGGAAGTGCACACGGTGCTTGCGGGGGAGCGGGAGTGCCTCGTAGAACACGTCGGTCAGCCAGCTCTTGCCGCGCCCGACCGGCCCCCAGACGTAGAGCCCGCGCGGCGGCGGCCCGGCGAACAGCCGCCGCCGCCCGGCGAGTTCGACACCGAGCCGGGCAAGCCGCGCGGCGGCGGCGCGCTGCGCGT